>DAISZP010000273.1:0-7750 GCA_036824745.1 Luteolibacter sp. | reverse complement strand
ATGCCGTCCTCGCGCATCGGCCGGTGTTTCGTCCGCTCGGGAAACTTCTGGGAGCGGCCAGTCCGCATGCGGCGAAACCCGCGGCATGGATTGAGGATCGGGCTCTGTTGATCCATCGGAAATGGAGTCCCGCCACCATGGCGGCGCTGCATGTCGCCCGTCAGGCGATTGCCGATGCCGGATGGACGGCGGGGGAACTCAAGGACGCCGCTCTGGTCCTGGGTACCAGCCGGGGAAATGCCGCGGGCTGGCTTGGGCCTTGGCCGGGAAGGCGGCCTTTCAAGTTGATGGCGGCCAGCAACACCATTCACAGCGAACCCGCCACCGCCATCAGCATCGAGTTCCAGATCACCGGGCCCAATCATGTTCTCGCCAGTGGATGCGCCGCCGGACTGGATGCCATCGGGGTGGCGATGATGCTTCTGCGTTGCGGCATGGCCTCGCGCGCGCTCGCGGTCGCCGTGGACCTGCCTCTGGTGCCGATGTTGCTAGATAACTACGCGGCGTCCGGCATCCTGTCATCGTCGTTCGAACCGGATCCTTACGGTCCCGTGACAGATGGATTCATTCCAGCCGAAGGGGCCGCGGCCCTTGCGTTGGAACTCGGGAAATCAGACCAACCAAGGTTGATTCACTATGCCTGCAACTCGGATGCGGCGGATCCGATCGGGATTCCAGCTGACGGAGGGAGGACCCCTGAGTTGTTCCAGCCATCCACGAAACTGCCGGTGGCGGTATGTCCTCATGCCACGGGAACCGCCGTGCAGCGGGCCGCTGATCCGGCCGCGCTTGCCAGAATTTTCCAACAGGTTCCACGTCCCAGCCTGCACCTGCTCAAGCCTTTCATCGGACACACCATCGGTGCCAGTGGCCTGCTGGAATCCGCAATTCTTGCTGGTTTCCTCAGGCGAAACCAACTTCCGCCCAACATGCCGGGGCTGCACGCGCCTGATGGATTCATCATGCCGGACCATCCGATTCCGCTGACCGGCGGCTTGGCAAAACTCTCCCATGGCATGGGCGGGCACAATGCCCTGCTGGTCTTGTCCAGCGCCACATCGTAACAGAACGGTGATAGATCAATCCGATCAAAAACTGATTTCGCGATGTTGTGGTTGAATCCCCTACGAAACCTGCCATTCGGGGGATGAAAAAGTACTTGCCGCGATGTTGGAAGCTCATACTTTGACTTCGTCATGAGTACCAAATCAAAGAAAGCCCCAACGGGAATCCGTTACACGGATGCGCAGAAACAGGAAGTCGTTGACTTCGTCGCCAAGTATAACTCCGAAAACGGACGTGGTGGACAAAGCGCCGCCGCCAAAAAATACAACATCACCCAATTGACCATCTCCGCATGGCTCAAGGCATTTGGTGGCAAATCCGCCAAAACGGCAAAGGCCGCCAAGCCCGCCGCCAACGAAGCTCCCGCCAAGGCTATGAAGATCGGCGGCAGGAAACTGAGCGTCAACAAGAAGAAGGGCATGCGCTACTCTCTTGAACAAAAGCAGGAGGTCATTGATTACGTCACCGACTACAACAGCAAGAACGGCCGCGGCGGACAAAGCCACGCCGCCAAGCAATTCGGCCTTTCCGTCCTCACTGTCTCGTCCTGGCTCAAGGGCGTGGGCGCGAAGACCAAATACTCCCGCTCCGCTTCGGTGCCTCCCGGCCTCTCCGCGAAGTTCAACAATCTCGTCGAACTCGGCGCTGAAATCCGCCGTGTGGAAACCGAGCTCCAGAGCCTCCGTCACCGGTATGACACCGTGCGCCTCTCGATCCAGGCCGCGCTGTGATACAAACCTGAAATTTCAAACCGACAACCAAGCCGCTCCCGCAACGGAGCGGCTTTTTCATGGCCAGATGATTCCGGTGCGCATGTCCATCCAGCGCATCGACTCTCCCTCGAATACGAAGCGGCCGTGAAAGGTGGTGTTTTCCAACAAAAGTGGAAGCCAGTGGCGGTCGTCCTCCCACATGCGCTGCCAGGGGATTTGATCCACATCCGTCCAGACGGGCACGGCCTCGTCGGTCTCGGTGGGATCTCCCTCATGATCGTCCGCCCGATAGACATGGCACAGGATATCCGGGAAGTCCGACATGGAAAACCACAGCTCGCCCAGCTTGCGCGTGCCCATCGGAGTGATCATCAGTTCTTCCTGGGTCTCGCGGATCACCGCCTCGAGCGCGGTTTCACCGGGATCGATCTTGCCGCCGGGCCCGTTGATCTTCCCCGCGCCGAGGCCGCGTTTCTTTTCTATCAGAAGGATGCGGCCGTCCTTCACGATGAACATGAGGGTGGCGTGGATGACTCCCTGCCATGAAGTCCAGTCGATGGGTGAGGGCGTCATGATGCAGGGTCAGGAAGCGTAGCTTTCCACGCTGTCGCAGGTGCAGACGAGGTTGCGATCGCCGTGCACGTTGTCGATGCGGGCGACGGACGGCCAGAACTTGTGCTGGCGCAGGTAGGGCAGGGGATAAGCAGCCTGCTCGCGGCCATAGGCGTGTTTCCATTCGTCAGCGCAGATCGATTCCGCCGGGTGCGGGGCGTTCTTGAGCGGGTTGTCGTTGGCGTCCAGTTCGCCGCGGATGATAGAGCTGATTTCACCGTGGATGGAAATCATCGCGTCGCAGAATCGGTCGAGTTCGGCCTTCGATTCGGACTCGGTGGGCTCGATCATCAAGGTGCCGCCGACAGGCCAGCTCATCGTGGGCGCGTGGAAACCGTAGTCCATCAGGCGCTTCGCCACGTCCTCGACGGTGATGTGGCTCTCGTCTGATAGAGGACGCACATCGATGATGCACTCGTGGGCGACGAGGCCTTGGTTTCCGGTGTAAAGGATCGGATAGAAGGGTGCGAGGCGCTTGGCGACGTAGTTCGCGTTGAGGATGGCGACTTGGGTGGCCTCCTTCAATCCTTCCCCGCCCATCATGGCGATGTACATCCATGAAATCGTGTTGATGGAGGCGCTGCCCCATGGGGCGGAGCAAACCGCGCCTTCTTTCGCGTCCAGTTCGCGGTGGCCGGGCAGGAAGGGAACGAGTTGTTTAGCCACGCCGATGGGACCTACGCCGGGGCCTCCGCCGCCGTGCGGGATGCAGAACGTTTTGTGGAGGTTCAGGTGGCAGACGTCCGCGCCGATCAGGCCGGGCGAGGTGAGGCCGACCTGGGCGTTCATGTTCGCGCCGTCCATGTAAACCTGGCCGCCGCGCTCGTGGATGATGGCGCAGATGTCCTTGATGGTTTCCTCGAACACGCCGTGCGTGGACGGATAAGTGACCATCAGGCAGGAAAGGTTCGCCGCGTGTTCGTCCGCACGTGCTTTGAGGTCGGCGACGTCGATGTTCCCGGAATCATCGCATTTCACGCCGATCACCTTCATGCCGGCCATGACCGCGGACGCGGGATTCGTGCCGTGAGCGGAAACGGGAATGAGGCAGATGTTGCGGTGGGAATCGCCGCGCGAGAGGTGGTATCGGCGGATGGCTAACAGACCGGCATATTCGCCCTGCGAGCCGGCGTTCGGTTGCAGGGAAACGGCGGCAAAACCGGTGACTTCGGCGAGCCAGTCCTCCAGCAAACCTAACATCTCGCGGTAACCCTGGCTCTGGTCAGCCGGGATGAAAGGATGCGGAGCGGCCACTTCCGGCCAGCTCAGCGGCATCATCTCGGAGGTGGCGTTCAGTTTCATCGTGCAGGAACCCAGCGCGATCATCGATTCGTTGAGCGCGAGGTCCTTCGATTCGAGGCGCTTGAGATAGCGCAGCATCTCGGTTTCCGAGTGGTAGCTGTTGAAGGCCTTCTGGGTGAGGAAATCCGTGGTGCGGGCCGGCAATGAAACCTTGGTCGCCGCATCGGCGGGTTTGGCTCCAAACAAACCGGCGATCGAGGAGATGTCGTCGCAAGACGTCGTTTCATCCGTGGAGATGCCGACGTGGTCAGCATCGATGAGACGCAGGTTGATGCCCGTTTCCACCGCGGCCTTCGCAATCGATACGGCCTTGCCGGGAACCTTGGCGACGATGGTGTCGAAGAACGCGCCGCCTTCGATCTCGATTCCCGATGTTTGCAAAGAAGCTGCGAGTTTGGCGGCTTTCGCATGAACTTCGGCGGCAATGTGTTTCAGCCCTTCCGGACCATGATAAACCGCGTACATCGAAGCCATCACGGCTAACAGAACCTGCGCGGTGCAGATGTTGGAGGTCGCCTTGTCGCGGCGGATGTGCTGCTCGCGGGTTTGCAGCGATAGGCGGTATCCGGGTTTGCCGCGCGAGTCGATGGACACGCCGATCAAGCGGCCGGGCATCTTTCGTTTCAACGCGTCGCTACACGCCATGAAGCCGGCGTGCGGACCGCCGAATCCCATCGGCACGCCGAAACGCTGCGAGTTTCCAATGCAGATCTCCGCGCCGAATGAAGCGGGCTCCTTCAACACCGTGAGTGCCAGGATGTCCGCCGCCACAATGGTCACCGCGCCCGCGGCTTTCGATTTGGCGAAGAAGTCCGTGAAATCATCAATCCGTCCGCGGGTGTCCGGATACTGGACGAGCACGGCGAACACGCTGCCGTCGGTTGGAAACTGATAGGTCTGCCAATCGCCTGTGATCACCTCGATGCCGAGCGGTTCCGCCCGCGTGACCACCACGTCGATGGTCTGCGGGTGGCATCGGTCGGAAACGAAAATCGCCTTACCCTTCGGCTTGCCGGAAAGCGCGAGACTCATCGCTTCCGCGGCGGCGGTGCCTTCGTCGAGCAGCGAGGCGTTCGCCACATCAAGCCCCGTTAGGTCGGTGATCATCGTCTGGAAATTGAGCAGCGCCTCCAGGCGGCCCTGCGCGATCTCCGCCTGATAGGGCGTGTAGGCGGTGTACCAGGCCGGGTTTTCCAGGATGTTGCGCTGGATCACGCCCGGCGTGTGGGTGCCGTAATATCCCTGGCCGATGAAGGATTTGAGCAACCTGTTCTTCGAAAAAATCGCCTTCAGCTTGGCCAGCGCGTCCTGCTCGGTATCCGCATCGGGAAGATCCAGCGCTTTCGGCGCACGGATGCCAGCTGGCACAGCGGCATCCGCGAGGGAGTCGAGCGTTTCATAACCAACGGCGCGGAGCATCTGCTCGCGATCGGAACCTACGGGACCAAGGTGACGGCTGCGGAAATCAATTCGGGCGGACATGTGGGGAATATGTTAGGGGTCGATGAAACAAAACGCGGACAAACGGAACGCCCCCTCCATAGTGGAAAATGCCCGCCGCGCAACCCTCTCGGCCGGAATTCTGGAAATTCGTCCGCCAGCGGCGAAACGGGATCTCCTATTTCGATTTCGCACCTGCAAGTTCCTTGCCGTCGCGGATGGCCACCTTCTGCTTGGAATGACGGGCGGCTTTCATCGTTTTCCACAAGTCCGGTGCGAAGCGGCGGGTGAAACCGTGGTCTCCCAGCCAGATTCCGAGCGTCGCCAGATCGTTCTCATCGCCCAGCACCTCCGCGAGATCGTGCAGTTTCGGATCCAGCGGAATGGCTCCCTCCGGCAGGAATCCCACGGCTCCCATCAAGGCCTTCACCGCCTTTCTCGCCTCGTGGAAATCCTCCTCCGAACGATGATCGAGATTCCGGCAGCGTTTGATCGTGCGTTTTTCCAGTTTCACCAAGCCCTTGCCGATGGTTTCCGCGAGATGGGCTTGAGGAAGTCCTTCCAATTCCTGCTGGGCCATGGCCACCCGGGCGAGGCACCAATCCACGGTTTCTGGCGGCGGCCGCCGTGCCGCGGAATGCGTCTGCTGTTCCAGCAAGCCATGGATGGCCTTCACCACCGCGGGGGCACCCGCCCAGGCCAGCTTGTTCCAGGTGTTGAGCCGCGAAACCGCGTCGCGCGGGCCGGAGAGAAGTCTGCCGATCGCCTGGATTTCCAAGGCCGCGGACTTGCCCAGCCCGAACAACGTGAAGCCGCCGCGAAGCGACTTCCCGAGCTTGCGAAGCCCGTGGATTTCCTCGGAAACCTTCCCCTTCGAGTCCAACAGTCCGCGCAGCAAATCCTTCATCGTCTCGCACCCCGTGACCAATCGCTCACGGGCCACCTGCGCCTCATTTTCCATCAGGGGATTCATTTGAAATCCAAAAATCACAGATCAAGCGGCTTGTCAGCGCGGATCGTGTGACGAATACTGACTCCGCACTTTTTGTCTTACCGTCTTATGAAAACGCTGATTGTTCATGCCCATATTGTTTCCCCGGATCTTGAAATCCAGGAGGCCGCCCTGCTTCTCGAAAACGGCCGCATCGCCGCTGTCATCCAGCCCGGCGAATCTCTTCCCGCCGCAGATCAGGTGATCGACGCGGAAAACCGGATGATCATGCCGGGTTTCTTCGACATCCACTGCCACGGTGCTGACCGCAACGATGTCTGCGACAACACGGTGGAAGCCATCCGCCATATCGCAAAACGCAAGCTGCAGGAAGGCGTCACCACCTGGCTGCCCACCACGCTCACCCAGCCGCAGGACAAACTGGAGGAAATTGCCGCCAAGTGCGCCGAATACATGGCAAACCCCGAGTTCTGCCGCACGCCCGGCCTGCATGTGGAAGGCCCTTTCATCAACAAGAAGAACGCCGGCGCGCAGAATCCCGAATACGTTCGTCCCCCGAATTTCGACGAACTGAAACGCATCCACGACATCGCCCCGGCGCTCATCGTTTCACTCGCCCCGGACATGGAAGGAGCGAACGAGGTGATCGCAAAAGGAGCCGCCATCGGCATCACCAGCTCCGCCGCACACACGTCCTCGACCGCCGCGCAGATATTCGAAGCCAAGAAACACGGCCTCAAGCACCTCACGCATTTCTGCAACGCCATGACTCCCGTCCACCACCGCGAGATCGGCGTGGTCGGCGCGGGGCTGATGGACGACTCGCTGAAACTCGAACTCATCTGCGACGGCATCCACCTCTGCCCGGACATGCTGCGTCTCGTCTTCAAACTCGTTCCCATCGAGAGACTCATCATGATCACCGATTCCATGGCCGCCTCTTGGATCGGCGAGGGGGAAGTGATGCTCGGCGGCCTCGCCGTGCTCGTCAAAGACGGCAAGGCCGTGCTCAAGGAAGGCGGCGCGCTCGCCGGCTCCGCCCTGCTCTACAACGAGGGTGTTAGAAACGTCGCGGAAATCACCGGTCTGCCGCTTCATCAGATCGTCAAGGCCACCTCGTGGAACCAGGCCCGGTCCCTCGGCCTCGAAGGCTTCGGCAAACTCGAACCCGGCTTCACCGCGGACATCGCCATCCTCAACGGCGACTTCTCCGTGTGGAAGACGCTCGTCGGTGGAGAAGTGCGCTGATCACCCCAGCCACACCGATTTCAAATACGCCTCGTCGGCGAAATCCTCCGGCATCTTCGTGTGCCGGGCCTTCATCCGGCGGGGCAGTTTTTCCAGCAACTGACGCTCGAATTCCCACGGCGTCATGCGGCGGAAATTCGTACAACAGAGCAGCCAGCCGTCCGGAGCGAGCACCTGGGCGGCGAGCGCGGCGAGTTCGCCGAAATCATTCTCCACACGGAAAACCTTGCCCTTCTCGTCGCGCGAAAACGTCGGCGGATCGAGCACGATGGCGTCGAACTTGCGTCCTTGTTTCGCAAAGCGCCGCAGCCAGTGGAACGTGTCGCCCTTGCAGAAGTGATGGGCCGCCGGATCGAGTCCGTTATGGGAAAAGTTCCGCTTCGCCCAGTCGAGATACGGTTGTGAGAGATCCAGCGTG
>DAISZP010000272.1:0-7764 GCA_036824745.1 Luteolibacter sp. | reverse complement strand
CAGAAACCCAAGCAGTCTTCTGGAAACCCAGACCGCGAGGAGAATTCCTAACAGATCACTCGCGAGATCGCCGATGTCATCCCATCCGAATCCGTATCCGAAAGCCACCTGACCCAGCTCGATCGCCAGGGCGGACATCGACGACAGCCAAACCGCAGGGCGCGCGCCCGCGAGCAATGCGATCGCAAGGGCCGGAGCGAAGAGCATCAACAAGTGCAACAAGGGCCGGGCTTGTTGGATCGTGAGTTTCAGACGAAGCGCCGGGCTCCCTTGAATGGGAATCTCTCCCATCGTTTGAACCGGGCCCGACTGCGGGCCCACTTTCGTTTCGGAAGCCCCTGTTGATTCGGGAACAGGAACTGGCGCAGTCGCATTACCGGCACCGAGTTGGAAATTCGGATAGATCGGCCTCTGAATCTTCCACGGTCCGGGAATGACGAACTGGGTGCCGACAAGAACCCAGACCGCCGCGACGAGCGAAGAACGGATGATTCCCGTATCCGGCCATGAGCGGACAAACAGGAATGCCCAGGCCCACCAGGCCACGAGCAGCAGCCATTTCCCGACCTTCCAGATCCCTCGTTCCCGGATCACCTCGATCCTGAGATCGGAAATGCAAAACGCCCCAGAGCGCCCCAGATGCTCCACCCGGAACGACGGAAGCGCGGGCGGATGGGCCGAGTCCACCACCATGTCCTGGATATCGCTCTCGATGTCATCCCGGATCGTGCCGATCGGGTCCGTGTCCGTGATCGAGGGCATGGCGACGGGTTGCCAATCAACCATGAAACGGCCGTCCGCCCACCGTTCAGCCCCGGCACGGAGGTTTTCGGCGTCCATGCGGAAACGGAGGTGAAGGAAATCTGCCGGAACCACACCGGGAATGACCAGTTTAGCCCCCACCCGGGGATTCGAATCATCGACGGAAACCTTCAGTTGCAAACCGCGATCCGATTCCTCCCAAACGAGCCCGGGAATCTCAGGAGCCGCCCTCCGGAGATCGGCGAGCGTCCAGATTGGCAAATTTTCCACCCGTTCGAAACGGTAGGCCCAAAGCCAACAAGTCGCGGCAACGAGGAGCAAAAGGAAAAACAGAAAACGCAATCGCCGCATGGCAGCCGCGAAACCAGCACCCGCGGGCGTGAAATCCAATGAAAAATCCCAACGGCCGGGAAAATTCGAACATTTGTTTCACGAATCCCGCCCTGCGAATCTCCGGTATTGCAGTCCCCTTTGATTTGTCGATTCTCCTGCGGGGCGTTCCCCCACAAGCCAACCCACCCTGAATGGCCACAAGCCGCAACGAAGCTTTCCGCATCCAAGCCCTGCAACTGACCGACGCGTTGCTCGTCTGGCTGTCGTTCTGGCTCGCATGGGAAATGCGGGATTTCATCCTCGCCACCGGGGACGAGGCCCGGGAGTCGATCAACTGGGTGCTCTACATCGCCGTTCCGTTCACTCCGCTGATTCTCGAGAAATTCGGATTCTACGACCACATCCGGATGCGCTCGACCGGCAAGTCGTTGGCGAAGTTGGTCAAAGGCCTGATCGTCATTGCATTGATGATCAGCATGTTCGCGGTGTTCGCCCAGATAACCGGGACTCGTCGTCTGGTGCTTGGCGTGGGTTTTGTCATGGTGCTAATCTTGGTTTTGATCCGTGATCGCATCACCGCACACCGGCTGGCAAAAACCACCGCGCAGGAATCCAGCAAGGAGCGTGTCGTACTCGCGGGATCGCCGGAAGAAACCGAGGCCTTGTTCGCGGAACTCGATGAGGAAGTCACCGCAGGCTGGAAGGTAGTGGAACATTTCGATCTCCAAGTGCGACCGGTCGAGGAATTGTTCGATCTCCTGAAAAACGAGTCCGTTGGCCGGGTTTTGTTCGCGGCGAAGGAAACCGGTTTCGACAAGGTGGCCCGCGCGGTGGAAGTCTGCGAGCTGCAAGGCGTGGAGGCATGGATCGCCGCTTCGTTCATCCGCACCCAGATCGCGCGTCCGGTGTTTGACGCCGTGGGTGACAAGCCGATGCTAGTGCTTCGCTCCACTCCGGAACTGTCCTGGGAACTTCTTTGCAAGGAAGTCATGGACCGCGTGGGAGCTTTTCTCGCGATCACGATCTCCTCGCCGTTCTGGCTGCTGGCGATCATCGGCATCCGCATGAAAAGCCCGGGCGCGCCGGTGTTTTTCTCGCAACAACGGGCGGGCAAATACGGCCAGCCGTTCCGGATGTGGAAGTTCCGCACGATGGTCGCCAACGCGGAAGAGTTGCTAGACAAGATCAAGAAGGAGCACGGCAATCAGATGGATGGTCCGGTTTTCAAATTGGACAACGATCCGCGCATCTTCCCCTTTGGCACGTTTCTGAGGAAATGGAGCATCGACGAGCTGCCGCAGCTACTCAACGTGGTCAAAGGCGAGATGAGCCTCGTCGGCCCGCGTCCCCTGCCCCTTTATGAGGTGGATGCCTTCTGTGAAATCTCGCACCGCCGCCGTCTCAGCGTGAAGCCCGGCATCACCGGCGAATGGCAGGCCGGCGGGCGCAACCAGATCACCAGCTTCGAACAATGGGTGGAGATGGATCACCGCTACATCGACAACTGGTCGCTGTGGCTCGATGTGACGATCCTGCTCCGCACGATCCCGGCCGTTTTGTTCCGCCGCGGCGCCAAATGAACGGTTTCCGACGGATCCGTTAGCGAATCCCTGATTTCCCCCGATGCCCGCAGTCTCCGCATTGTTTCTGGCGCTCGCGCTCGTCCTCGCCGTCGTGATCGGGCCGCAAACCCGGCCATGGACCTGGGGACCGGCGCTGCTCGCCTTGTCCGGATCGCTGGCCGCGGCGATGCCGGTGATTTTCAAACGGGGCCGGTTCCATGCGGATTTCGGCTTCATCGCCCTGGCGGCCATCACCGTGGTTTGGTTCGCGGCACGGGCGGTCTTCTCGCCCGTGGCGGAGTTCGGCCAAGCCGATCTGCTGCTCCTTTGCGCCGCCGTCGGGGCATTCATCTGCGTCCGCGTCGCTTGCGGAAACCTGTTAGCCGAACGCATCCTCACGTGGGGCATCGCACTGTTGTTGCTGGCGAACCTGATCGTCATCGGCATCCAGATTTTTCATCCGTCGTTCACGCCGGTCTTCCGCAGCAAGGTGACCGAGAAGATGGCCTCCGGATTCTTCGCCCACTACAACGAGGTGGCGAATTTCCTGATCGCTGCCTCGATGTTGGTCGCGGCGTCCGCCGTATTCGGCATCCACCGCAAGCCCGCGCGCGTGGTGCTGGGCCTGCTCTCGATCAACGGACTCGCGGGAATCTGGTTCACGCATTCCCGTGGAGGCATCATGGCCGGCGGCATCGCGTGCTTTGTGTTTTTTGTCCTGGCGATGATTTCGGGAAAACGGCGAAACGCGAAATGGTTCGTGCCCGCGGTGATCGGCGTGCCCTTGATCGGCATCGGAATCGCGGCCTTCGTGCTCCAAGGATGGTCGGCCGCGCAGGAGGTCCGCCAGCAAGGGAGCGGCCTGTCGCATCTGATGGACAACAACGCGCGCTTGTATTTCCTCGGCATCGCGCTTTCGACGTTCGGCTCGCATCCGGCGACTGGTGGAGGTGCCCGCAGTTTCAGTTGGGAGTGTTTTCGATTCGTCGATGCCAAGACCAACGGCGACATCATCACTCACAAGCCGGAGCTGGTGCACAATGAACTCGCGCAGGCGGCGACGGACTACGGATGGATCGGCGCGGGTCTGCTGGGTCTGCTGCTGGCGGCGTGGGTTTTCGCCGTCGTGTTCCGTTCCATCTTCGAGAAACAATCCGCCGAGGCAGATCAACGCGAGGCATGGCGGATCGGGGCGGTGGCTGCGTTTTCCGGGATGTTCGTCCAGTCGTGTTTCAGCTTCGTGTTCCACCTGCTTCCGGGGGTGTTGTTGTTAGGATTGTCTCTGGGCATGATGTCCCGGCCGGGCGATCCGGCGACAGGGGCGAAAGCGGTGGGGAACCGTGTCATCTTCGGTCTCGCCGGCCTCGCAAGCCTTGTGATGCTGGCGTTTTGCGGCTGGAAGGGCGCCGGCGTCACGCGGATCCTCTGGCCCACGTATTTCGCCAAGGTTCCGCTCCGCTCGCCGGAAGCGAAGATCGACGCGCTCGTCCGGGCCATCGAAATCTGGCCGCAGTCCGCGTTCTATCAGGACTGCGCCCTGGTCCGTGTGGAGATGGCGGGCGATCCGTCGGCAAGCGGCAGGTCCGCCTCGCTGGAAGCCGCCATCACGAACTATCAGAACGCGTCGTTGATGAATCCGTTCGATCCGAGTTTCGTCGTCAACGAAGCCGGCCTGCTCAGCGAACTCATGCGGGATGCGGAGGCGGAGAAACAATATGCCCGCGCCATCCAGCTCCAAGGCGGCATGGAGCCGTGTTTCCGCTGCCATTTCGCCCTGGCCAATCATTACCTCAGGAAGAGCGTCCGGAACTTCGACAACCAAAATCCCGGCCCTTCGCTCGACGCCTTGGAGATCGCCGCCGATCAAATGGAAACCGCGGTCCGCAAGATGCACTGGCTGCTTCCGGACATGAAAGCCCCGCGGGTGGCCATCCATCAGAATCTCGGCATCGCCCGCGAGACCGCCGGGGACCGCGAGGGTGCCCTGCAGGCTTATGATTTCACGGCCACCCTCCAAGGCGGCCTCAGCGCGCACTACATGGCGGGAGTACTGGTGGGCAAACAGGCGGTGGAGGCCTGGCACAAGCGCCGCCCGTCGGAGGCGCTCACGTTGTTCATGGATGCGAGGGAACGCATCGTCCGCGCGGCCGACTCGCTCCCGCAAGGCGTGACCTTGAGCCAACGCACCGAATATCTCGCCTATCTCGACGAATCTATCCAATACCTCAGGGGGGCCAAGGTGGAGCCCTTGAAATAATCCGGATCTGAAGAGCACCTAACAAAAACGGCCGGGTTCGCGATGAACCCGGCCGTTTTTTTGTTATTACCGCGTCACTTCGCAAGGATCTTGATGTTGCGGTAGGAAACCGTGTTTCCGTGATCCTGAAGCAGGATGTGGCCTGCCTTGAGTTCTCCGAAGTTCGGCCACTTGGCGTATTTGCTGCCGGCCACGAGCTCGCGCCATGCCTTGTTTCCGCGGTCGAACTCCACGGTCTTCACGCCGTTGAGGTAGAACTCGACGTGATTGCCCTTGGAAATGATGAGCGCCTGGTTCCACCCGCCCGGAGGATTCACTTTCTTGGTGGCCGGAGCGGTGATGAGGTCGTAGAGGGAACCGATGGTGCGGTTGCCATCCTTGCCCGCCTTCGCATCGGGGTGCCGTTCGTCATCAAGGATCTGGAATTCCGGCCCGATGGCCGAGCCGTCGCCCTTGTTCAGCTCAGGGTCCACGAAGATCTTGATACCGCTGTTGGCTCCCGGAGTGATCTTGAAATCGAGCTTGAGTTCGAAATCCGAAAACTTCCCGCGGGTGATGATGTCGCCCGCCGCCGCGGATTCGCCGCCGCCGGTTTCCTGAATCGTGAGAGTGCCATCGCTGATCACCCATCCACCCTTGGGAAAATCTTTTCCTTTTGCGGAGCGCCAGCCATCGGTCGTTTTCCCATCCCAGAGCAGCTTCCACCCGGCTGCTTTTTCCAGCGCACTGAGTGAATTTTCCGCGACCGATTTCTTTTCCTGGATTCGGAGATTCCGCCAGCGCACCTGAGTTCCGTCCTTCGACTTGTCGTTTCCGATTCCGTGGACCTGAAGCCCGATGAAACCGGACGCCACCCGCGAGTCGCGGATCTCCGCGCACGGAGTGCCGTTGAGCGTGGTCTTCAGCGAGTCGCCTTCGGCCACCACCCGCACCTTGTTCCAGTCCCCCTGCTTGAAGATCTTTCCACCTTGTTCGGTGAAGCTCTTGGGATCTCCACCGAGCTCACCCGGGTAAAGCCAGCCGCGGCCCGATTCCTCGTAAATGCCGGCGCTCCACCAGCGCTTTTTCGCCGGTTCGGGATCGATTTCGATCTGATACCCATGCACGCGGTTGGCGGGCACATCGATTTTCTTGCCCTTCCATTCGAAACGGACCGCATGTGGAAATGACTGGCTGCGGATTTGGACTCCGGAGTTCAGCTTGGGATCCACCTTGAATTCGTATTCGAGCACGAAGTCTCCGTAATCGCGCGGCGTGCAAAGAAAGGTGTTCGGAGTGTTGAGCGTGGAAGTGCCCACGATCTCACCGTTTTCCACGGCGTAGGTGGCTTTTCCACCACGTTGGATCCAACCGTCGAGATCCTTGCCATTGAACAGCGATGTCCACTCTTCCGCCGCCCACGCCGGGCTGGAAAGGCTCGCGCACAGAACGAGCGAGGACACGAATTTAGGGGTCAAATTTGCCATGACCCGCTTACGCAGAGTGGCTGACGATCCATTCAAGTCAGCCGCGGAAAGCAACAAATGCACGCATTCCGCCAAGCCTGCAAAGCGATGCGATCTCGGCTCCGGTGATCTACCCGATTTCCCGTTAGAACGCTCACATTGACAATGACTTGCGATTTCTTGCTCCGGAGCACTTTTTGATTGCCAAAGCGCCGCCGGAACGGCTTTTTCCGTGCGCTTCCTGAAAGATTCCGCATCCGTTTCCCCCTCGGGGTGCGCGTTTTCCCTTACGACCTGTCTTGCCTGTGAAAAAAATCCCCCAATTGGCTGAACATGCCGCCCCCGTATCCCTTGCGCATCCCTTGCGCCACTGAGCTCTTCAAACAGCCACCGATCCTCCCGGAGATTCCCACTTTCCCGCCTCATTCCGAAGCGTGTGGGGTGATTCGACCACACGCATCCCGCGCTGTGGCGGACAATCCTTTCAGCAAGGCTCCGGCTAGCCGACGCCGCCATCCGGATGATGCTTCCAGCGTGCAAACCCAAAACCCCGCGTTCGCCCAAAACGCCCGATTTCCGGGGCTTCTTTCACTCCTTCTCTTCCTGCTGCTCCCGCTTTGTCTGCTCGGAGTGGCGAAGGCAGAAACCTTCACCGTTTCCTGGGCCTCCAACTCGGAGCCAGACATCAGTGGCTACACGGTTTCGCTGGGAACCGCCAGCGGCAACTATTCGATCACCTACGATGCCGGAAACACCACCCAACTGGTCCTTCCGCCGCTCTCGCCCTCCACAACCTACTTCTGCACGGTCCAAGCCTACAACACCTACGGTCTGACCAGCGAGCCATCCAAAGAAGTGTCCTTCGCCACCTCCGCAGCATCCGTCGCGGAAATTTCGATCACCAATCAATCAGGAGCCGAACTTGGCAGCGGAAACGCAATCATCGCCTTCGGCTCAGCCGTCATCGGCACCTCCGCCATGGCGCAAACGATCACGATCACCAATCAAGGAAGCGCCCCGCTCACCAATCTCGGCGTCTCGATCAGCGGGGCAAATTCCTCGGATTTCTCGGTTTCCACACCCTCCAGCACCACGTTGGCAGCGGGTGCCAGCCTTTCGCTGGACATCCAATTTTCCCCGATCTCCACCGGTTCGCGTGCCGCCACCCTGTCCATCGCGAGCAATGATGCGGACGAAAACCCGTTCGTGATTTCTCTCAGCGGAACGGGAACCAGCGTCCCCGCACCGGAAATCACCATCACGAAAGCCGGGGGAACGACGCTGGAGAGCGGCACATCCTCCCTCGCCTTCGGCTCCATCGTCCTCGGCTCCAGCAGCGCTTCGCAAACTCTCACCATCACGAACTCAGGCAGCGCCGGATTGTCCGGCCTCGCCTTGACGGTGG
>DAISZP010000271.1:0-7810 GCA_036824745.1 Luteolibacter sp. | reverse complement strand
GAAATTTGCCACGATCACCAACAAGTCCTCCGGCTCGAGCGCGGACAGCGTCATTGGACAGGCCAATTTCACAACTTCCCTTGCGGGTTCAGGAAACACCGGACTTCAGTCGCCAAACAGCGTCCACGTCAGTTCGAAGGGCACCCTCTATGTTACCTGCCAGAACGCCAACCGCGTGATGGCATTCAATAACGCCGCCGGACTCGGCACCAATCCACCCGCATCCGCAGTATTCGGGCAACCTGACTTCGCCACCACAATCAGTGGACTGACAGACTCGAAATTTTCCAATCCCACAGGCTGTTTTGTCACACCAGATGATTCACTTTGGGTAACCGATAGCAGCAACAACCGGCTTCTGCGCTTCTCAAGCATTTCCACAAAGGCAAATGGAGCGGCGGCAGACGGCGTGATCGGTCAGGCGGATTTCGTGACGGGCACATCCGCCGTTTCGAGCCAAGCGTTCAATTTCCCGCGCGGAACGGCCTTTGTCGATGCCACCGGCAGCCTTTGGATCGCGGATTCTTTCAACAACCGGGTGCTCCGGTTCGCACCGGACACCAAAAAGCCCACTCTCGTGGTCACCAGCAATGTGCCGGGTTCCACCACAAATGCAAAGCTCACCATCAAGGGCACGGCGAGCGACAACTCCAGCGTCAGCAAGGTCCAGTTCCAAGTGAACGGCGGAGCCGCCAAGGACGCCACCGGCACCACGACGTGGCAGTTCAAAGCCAGCCTCAAACCCGGACAGAACACCATCAAGGTCTTCGCGGTCGACTCCGTTGGAAACAAGAGCGTGATCAAGACATTGAAGGTCACGCGTTCCTGATCGTTTGGAAAATTTAAGCACCGGCTTCGACGCCCCATGGAGATTCCATGGGGCGTTTTGCGTTCCTGAGGGGCGTAAGTTCCTTGTTTCACAGGGTTTCTCGCGGCTTTGGGAAAAACCACGGATTGCCGAAAAATCTCCAGATTTCCCGGTTGACACCCCGAAACCGGCTACCTAGCTTGCGTGCCCCTCCGCACGCCGGGTGCGCGAGATCATTTCCTTATTACACGCACATGAAGACGTTTTCCGCCAAGCCTCACGAAGTCGAGCGCAAGTGGTATGTGATCGACGCCAAGGGCAAGGTCCTCGGCCAAGTCGCCGTGGAGGCAGCCCGCCTCCTCCGTGGCAAGCACAAGCCCATTTTCACCACCCACATTGATACCGGCGACTTCGTCGTGGTGATCAATGCCGACCAAGTGGTCCTCACCGGAGCCAAGGAGAGCTCCAAGATCTACACCCGTTTCTCTGGATACGTCGGTGGTCAGAAGGTGGAAACCCCGCGCCAGGTCCGCGAGCGCCGCCCGATCCTCCTCGTCGAGCGCGCCGTGTATGGCATGCTTCCCAAGACCCGCCTCGGCAAGGCTCAATACTCCAAGCTCAAGGTGTATGCAGGTGCCAGCCACCCGCACGAAGCGCAGCAACCGATCGAATACGCCGTCCGCTAACATTTCACCCGAGATTTTCATCAAATGACCGCCACCACCACCAATAGCGCCACCGGACGCCGCAAGACCGCAGTCGCCCGCGTCTGGATGACCGAAGGCACCGGCCAGATCATCATCAACAACCGTCCCTTCGAGGACTATCTTCCGACCCTTGAGTTGCAGAACACGATTCTCGCGCCTTTCCAAGCGGCCGGACTCACCAACAAGTTCGATCTCAAGATCGTCGTCAAAGGTGGCGGCACCCATGCCCAAGCCATTGCGATCCGCCACGCGATTTCCCGCTCGCTCACGCAAGTGGACCCGGAGAACCGCAAGGTCGTGAAGCCCCTCGGCTTCCTGACCCGCGATCCCCGCATGAAGGAACGCAAAAAGTCCGGTCAACCCGGTGCCCGCAAGCGCTTCCAGTTCTCCAAGCGCTGATCGGAAACATCTTCAAAAAAACCGCATCCCTCACCGGATGCGGTTTTTTTGTGTCCTGATGAAGTGCTATTTGCCGAGCACCGGCCAATCATTTTTGTCCCAGGACAGCGGCCGACTGCCAAGCGTGGCCAAACCACGCCGGCTGCGGTCGTAAAAGTGATAGAACATCAAGGGATCGATCTTTTCCGTCACGAACGAGGCATGTCCGGGGCCGATCTGATCTCCATTCGAGGCCAACAAGAGCGATCCTCCGCCGGTGGCCAAGTCGTTCCCGTCCTTGTCGAGATAGGGGCCGGTGACGGTCTTGCTGCGACCCACGCGGATTTCGTAAGTGCTGTCCACTCCACGGCAGCAGAGTCCCCAGTTCACGAAGAGATAGTAGAACTTTCCATGCTTGAGCATGCCCGGCGCTTCGATCGATTCATGCCAGGCAATGCGGCGGATCTCCCTGCGCCCGGGATGGGCAAGACCGGTTTTGGGATCGAGCTCGATCAACTGGATGCCGGTCCAGAATGAACCGAAGCTCATCCAGTGCTTTCCATCATCGTCAATCAACACCGCGGGATCAATGGCGTTGAACGTGTCATTCGCGTTCGAGCGGATCACGACGCCGCGGTCCTCCCATTTGCAGCGCGGGTCGGATGGATCAAGCGCGGGACTGGTCAACAGGCCGATCGCCGAGGTGTTTTTCCCGAACGCGGAAACCGAGTAGTAGAGCCGATAGATGCCGTCGTGTTTCACGATGTCCGGAGCCCACAAGTGGCCCTTGTGATCCGGAACAATCTCCTTATGCCATTTGGGATATTCCTTGAGCACGGGGGCGGACTCGGTCCACTTCCTGAGATCGCCCGACTTTCTAACAGAGATGCCGTTTCCGGTCGCGAAGATCCACCACTGGTTTCCTTCCCTGGCCGGAGTGGATGGATCGTGAAACCGCGGAGGGTAGCCCGGAGGACGGCGGAACTCCATCGGAGTCTGCGCGCCCAACGGCGGAAAATGAGGCAGTATGGATGCGATCAGAAGGAAACGAAGCCAGCGGGACCGCACCAACTTCATTTCCATCAGGCAGTGGCTCCGACCGCGCCGGGGATGGGTCTGTCATCCTCGGGACGGTCCTCGCCGGATGCCAAGGGTGCGGGTTTCTTTTTGAACTCCTCAGGGACCGGCGGCGGCTTGGGTGCCGACGGAGGATCCTTCATTTCACCGAACTCGATGAGGTCGCGGAGATGGCTTGCGTCCAGCGTTTCGTATTCGAGAAGCGCCTTGGCGATGAGCTCCACCTTGTCGCGGTTCTCGGAAAGCACGCGTTCGGCGGTCTGATAGGCCTCGTCGATGAAGCGCTTGATTTCGGAATCGATGACGCGGGCGGTTTCCTCGGAGTAGTTCCGGGTTTTCGCCATGTCACGCGCGAGGAAAACGGGGCCGTCACCTTCGCCATACTCGACCATGCCGAGTTTGTCGCTCATGCCCCACTCGCAGACCATGTTGCGGGCCAGCGCGGTGGCTTGGCGGATGTCGCCGGAAGCGCCGTTGGAAACATCGTCGCTGTGGAAGGATTCGGCGATGCGGCCACCCATCGTGACGATGAGATTGGCAAGCGCCTCTTTCTTCTGGGTGGAATACTTGTCACCTTCCGGCAGATACATCGTGGCACCAAGGTAGGGCCCGCGAGGGATGATCGTGACCTTGTGGAGAGGATTGGTGTGCGGGAGCACCATGTTGAGATAGGCGTGGCCGGCTTCGTGCCAGGCGGTGCCGACTTTTTCCTTGTCGGACATGGCCAAACTGCGGCGTTCGCGGCCCCAGCGGACCTTGTCGCGGGCCTCCTCCATTTCATCGAGCGTGACCGCGCTCAAACCGCGACGCGCTGCGAGGAGGGCGGACTCGTTGACGAGATTGGCAAGCTCCGCGCCGGAGAAACCAGGTGTTCCGCGGGCGATCCGGGCGAGATCGACGTTTGCGGCGAGTTTGATCTTTTTCACGTGCACCCGGAGGATTTCCTCGCGGCCGTTCACATCCGGAAGATTGATGGTCACCTGGCGGTCGAAGCGGCCCGGGCGGAGCAAAGCGGGATCCAGCACATCCGGGCGGTTGGTCGCGGCGATGATGATCACTCCTTCTTGGGTATCGAAGCCGTCCATTTCGACAAGCAACTGATTGAGCGTCTGCTCGCGCTCGTCATGGCCACCGCCCATACCGTGACCGCGGTGACGGCCCACGGCATCGATTTCATCGATGAAAATCAAACAAGGAGCGTGTTTCTTGCCCTGCTCGAACATGTCACGGACGCGTGAGGCACCGACGCCGACGAACATCTCGACGAAGTCCGACCCGGAGATCGAGAAGAACGGCACATCCGCCTCGCCGGCGATGGCGCGGGCCAAGAGGGTCTTGCCGGTGCCCGGAGGCCCCACCATGAGCACGCCTTTCGGGATGGCTCCGCCGAGTTTCTGGAACTTGCGGGGGTCCCGGAGGAAATCGACGATTTCAAAGAGTTCCTCCTTCGCTTCCTGGATACCGGCGACGTCTTTGAAGGTCACCTTGTTGCGGTCCATGGTGAGCAAGCGGGCCTTGCTTTTGCCGAAGGACATGGCCCCCCGGCCTGCGGACTTCATTTGCTGGCGGAAGAGGAAGAACAGGATGCCGATGATCAGCAACACAGGCAAGAATGTGAAAATCGCATTCTGGAGATGGTTGGTGGTCTTCTGGTAGCTCACTCCACTGTCCTTGAGGAGATTCTGAAGTTCTTCACCTTGGATCACGGGAGAAACTTCGACCTGGAAGCGGGTGGGCTCGAGGGCCTTGCCGGTGGAATCCTTGGCGGCAACGAGGTTCGCCACGTACTCACGGGTGCCAACAAGTTGGCCAACCTTGGAATTCGGAGTCGTCAGAATGCGAAGCGGATTGCCGTCGTCCTCGGCTTTGATCTGACCCTTCGCGAGATATTTCCGGAACTCCCCGAACGAGAGCGTCTCGACGTTGTCATTTTCACGGGGCAGCTCGGTTTCAGCCGCCACCTGCTGGATGCGCACCTTGTCACCGAGCAGTTCACGGACTTCCGGCCACTGGGCATCCAGATTCACCACCACGCGGAAATCGGAGCGCTTTTTCTCGGCATCCTTGGTGGCGGGCACCATGGGCGGATTCATCCATCCGTCGATCAGTGCATCATAAGGAGTGTCGATGGTTTTCACCACCAAGGGGCGTTTCGGGTCTCCCTTGATGATCAAATCCTGATCGAGAGCGCTCTTGAACTCCGTAAACGTCAGCGTCTTGATGGACCGGCCGCTGATGGGGTTGATAAACGCGAGGCCGAGAATGATCGAAGCGACGCTGAACAACGCAAGCATCCTCCAGTTGAAACCGTTGGTATCGCCCGACGGACGGTTCTGGTTGTTCTGAGGAGGCGTAGAGTTCGGAGAATCAGACATGGTGAGGTAAAAAAGCGCCCGGGCGGTGACGGGCGGAGTGGCTTGGCAACCGCGTCCGCCGGGAACGTCCGGGAGCAAGAAAGGATAACCGCTGGGAATGAAAAGCAAATCCCTTTTTTGCGTGGGTCTTGCGGCCCGCGGGCGGCTCTGCCAAGAACTTGCGCGTGGAATCACCCGAGCCTGTCAGGAAACCCAATGCTTCGCCTTCCCTCAGGGCCAAATCCTTCACTTGGCTGAGGGCGATTCCCGGGGTGGGCCGTCTCCGTGCGCTACGGCCTGGGGCGGATGCCCAGGTTGGCGTGCTGGTGGATGCTTTCGCCGCATTCGCCACCTTGGATGGGGAACTCAGCCCGGTGGAGGCGGACTTGATTCTGGACATGTTGCGGAGCGCGTTTCCCGAAGTGGACCATGGCTGGCTTGCCCGTCGCCTGCAAAAGGCGGTCAGGACTCCCAGGCAATTGCAGGGGCTTTCCGCGGAACTGAAGGACGCTTACAACGATGCTGAGAAACTCGCGCTCGGCCTGCAGCTTTTCACACTTGTGGATGCAGCCGGTCGCTCGGAGCGCAACCGCGCCAGCTTCGAAGTTTTCATGCGCAGGCTCGGCCGCCCGGATTACGGCACTGCCATCCTCAAGGAAATGCGCGGCGAACTCCAAAGTCCGGACGACGCCTCGCTGCCCTTCGAGCGATTGATCTTCGGCCGTGATGAAGCGGACGTCATTCTTCCACCGGCGGCGGTCGATCACGAATTCCGGGTTTACCGAACCAACGATGTGATTCTCGTCCGCAACACCGGCACTGCTCCTCTGTGGATTCACGGACGCTCCGTGGAAACCGGATCCTTCCTCCGCATGCGGGAACGCCAACCGCTGGTCGTCCCCGGGTGGACACTGAGTCACGAGGACCTGATGTTTTTCCTCGATGTGAAACGCACCGGCAACTCGCCTGCCATTTATCTGGAGGAGGGCGAGAACGGCCTCACCGCGGAACGCACCTTGGGCCGCCAAAGCGCCGTGCGCGTGCGATTCGGCCTCGAGGCCACCGTGGAGGCCCTGCGGGACACCGAGCTGCATGCCGGCAGCCGGGGGCCGCTTAAAAAAGGCGATGTCGTCATCTGCAAAAACCACGAGCGCCTCGGGGATCAGTCCGGCTTCAGCCTGTCCATCAACGAACTCCGCCGCAAGGCCACTCAGTCCGGCAGGCGCTTCCGGCTCGCGACCGATCGCCAGGAGTATCTTGTTTCCAACGACGCCTCGTCCCTCGCCCGCGGCGATCTTTTGTTAGGTCCCAAGCTTTCACCGAAAACGGTGCTTTTCATCCGTTACGACGCCCAGCGCTCGGAAGGCTTGTTAGAGATTCGCGAGAGCCACGGACCGATCCTCGTGGATGGCGTGGCCGTCCGCCAGTCAGCACCCTTGCGTGACGGTTCCCTGATCCGCCTGTCCGGCAGCCAGGCGGTGCGCTGCCGCTTCAGCGAGGGTTTCCTCGATGAGGAACGGACATTGATCGAATCGCTGATGGTGGAGGATCTCATCCATGATTTCGGGCCGGACGCGAGGGCGCTCGATCATGTGAACTTCGAGGTCAAGCGCGGCGAGATGCTCTGCATCATCGGTCCGAGCGGAAGCGGAAAAAGCACGCTGCTCTCCGTTCTATCAGGCCAGAAGGAACCCACCCGCGGGAAGGTGAGGCTCAACGGCATCTCGCTCTACGAACGCCGCGAGCAACTGGTACCATTCATCGCCCACATGCCTCAGGAGGAGGCGTTGAACCCGCAGCTGACTGTTAGAGAGCACCTGCGCCACGCGGTCACCATCCGGCGGCCCGCCTTGTCACTCGCTGAGCACGAACGGCGGGTGGACAGCATGCTCGCGGAACTCGGCCTGCAATCCATCGCGAGGCGCCAGGTCGGATCCCCGGGAGACAAGACCATTTCCGGCGGCGAACGAAGCCGCCTCAATCTAGCGGTCGATCTCGGCAGCCGCGCCGAAGTGTTCCTTTTCGACGAACCCATCTCCGGACTTTCCTCCAAAGATTCCGAACACGTCGCGGAAACGCTGCGTTCCCTAGCCCGGGAAAAGATCGTCATCGCCTCGCTTCACCGGCCGGGCGCACCGGTCCTGCGCCTATTTGACAAGGTGATCCTGTTAGACAACGGCGGTCGCCTCGCCTACTTCGGCACACCGGCGGCGATGGTCGGCTATTTCCGCGATGCCTGCGAGGAGCTTGGCATCACCCACCCCTCCGTCACCGCCAAGTCCCCTCTCGGCGCGGACTTCGTGTTCGACATTCTGGAAACTCCGCTGAGCACCATCGGCGGCGGGTCGAACACCGGCGCGGCGCGCCGTTTTCCGCCCACTTTCTGGCAGGAGCGGTTTGAGAGCGCGGACCTGATGCGTTCGCTGCAATCCGGAGGCGGCCCCATCTCGCGGCTCGGTGAAACGAGCGCCGAGCAACACCTTCCG
>DAISZP010000270.1:0-7825 GCA_036824745.1 Luteolibacter sp. | reverse complement strand
ATCCTGCGAGCTTGGAAATCGAATACCAGGCCGCGGTCGACAACGCACATATCAAAGCCGGCATGGACGCCGTGAAACTGGGTGACGGAAGCGTGGACAATGCGGAGTTCGGTTACCTCAACGGGCTGAAGTCCTCCGCACAAGGACAACTCGATACCTTCGGCACCAGTCTCGGCACGCTCCGCACGGATCTGACAAGTCTTACCACATCCTCGGAGGCCAAGGTCAACCGCTCCGGTGACACGATGACCGGCCTTCTTGTCCTCCCGGAAAACGGATTGAAGGTGGGTGCCAATCAACTCGCGGCCGTCGGCGGAAAAGTAGGCATCGGGACCGATGCCCCGTCGGCCGCCTTGGAAGTGCGGGGCGACGTGAAACTCGGGGCCACCGGAGAACTCAACGCCACCGGAGCCGAGGAAAACCTGCGCATCGTGCGCGGCACCGTGTTGTTCAAGGACGGCGCGGTGAGCCTCGTCAGCGGCACCGGCTTCACCTTCTCAAAGTCTGGAACCAACGACATCGATATCACTTTCACCTCACCATTCAGTTCGAAACCCACCATCACCTGTGAAGTGGAAGTGCCTCCGTCACCAGATAATGGAACGCAAATACTGGCATTGCGCAATGTGAGCACCACGGGAGCCACATTGATCCATGGCACCTTTGTTGATGGCAATAGCGTCCACTTCATCGCCATCGGCCCCAGATAAGCCCGGCAGGCGGGACACTTGCTGAAACGGTGCTCGGAATGGTGAAAACGTGCTGCGGAGATTTGCCTTGTCGGAGGTTGGCCGGATTAGTTCAACTAACAGCGCCATGACATCCAGACTCAATTTCGTCGTTTTGTGCGCCTTGGGGGCGTTGTTTTCAAGTTGCGCACCCTATCAGCTTCCTGAAGGATACACAGGTCCCACGGCTTCAATCCGCAGCACGGGCAAATCTGTGAACTCGGTCAAGGCCGAAGGTTATTACATTCTCGAGGTCAACGGGAAGTTCGCCAACCACTCCCCCATGGGAACCGCGCGCGGAGCGGGCATGGGGGTTGTCATCAAGGAGCAGACGCTTCAGGTTCCCAGCGAACCGCTCAATCTGACGCTCAGCGGTGGCAACATTTACGCAGCGGATGGCGTCGCCATGGCTGACTCCATGATCGGAGGAAACCACCAGGTTTCTGGAGACGTTTCGTTCACACCGAAACCCAACGGCGACTATTCCGTCACCGGCGTGACAGGAAAGGAGCGGTGTGCGGTCTGGATCGTCGACAACAAGACCGGGAAGGTCGTTAGCAGCCTGGTGGAATAGAATAATCTCCAAGGTCCGTCTTTGGGTTTCAGGATCGGAATCGGTTAGCGGCATCCGATGGGTTCCGATTGCGCCGGTTCACGCTGGAGGTCCGCGCGGGGCGGACATTGTGAATCAAGTGCCTGGCCGTTTGATGATGTGGGACTCAGGACGCGGATGGGGGATTCGCGGCGGGTGGAAGGCCACATGGAAGCCGCCGCGTGGGTGAATCGCCAAGACGTTCAGACGCCAAGGGAAGAGCTGATGGTGTGTGGGCGGACCGGAGTTCGGGGCTGCATCTCCGGTGCCAGTCCTTGGTATTCAAGATCTTGGATGGCGTCAGGCCTCGCGGGGAGAGACTGGATTTCCAGTTTAAGGCGATAGTGCCATGGCGTGGAGCGGATTCCTCCCCCACCCCGCAAGATATCCATGAGGGAAAAAGTATCCATGAGCTCATGAACCGACCGAAACTTCTGCTGCTTGCCGTGCTCGCTTTCCCATTTGTCTGCGTGGATTTTCTCCGTGCGGAGCAGGCGGCGCGGGAAGGCGGGTTCAACGTCCGCAAGTATGGTGCTGCGGGGGACGGCAAACAATTGGACAGCCCGGCGATCGACCGCGCGATCGAGGCAGCCGCGGCGGCGGGAGGCGGGACGGTTTTTGTGCCCGCGGGGACCTATCTGAGCGGAACCATTCACCTGAAGAACCACATCAACCTGCATCTGGATGCGGGTGCCACCATCCTTGCCGCGCCGCAGGAAATGAACGCCTACGACGAGACGGAACCCTTCGAGGGCGCGGCCTATCAGGACGGCGGGCACACGTATTTCCACAACAGCCTCATCGTGGGCGTGAAGTTGAAAAACGTCTCCATCACCGGGCGCGGCACGATCCACGGCGAGGGACTGGACAGTAATCCGGGGATTCTCGACAAGATGGCGGGCCATCGGAATTTCAAGCATCCGGAGAAAAACACGGAGACCTATCCGCCGGTGCGCATCGGCAACAAGGCCATCGCGCTGAAGCTCTGCACGAACGTGCTCATCCGGGATGTGACGATGCTGCACGGCGGTCATTTCGCGATCCTCGCCACCGGCTGCGACAACCTGACCATCGATAACGTCACCATCGACACCAACCGCGACGGCATGGACATCGACTGCTGCCGCAACACGATCATCAGCAACTGCCGGGTGAACTCGCCGAACGATGACGGCATCTGCCTGAAGAGCTCCTACGCGCTGGGCGAGATCCGTTTCACGGAAAATCTAACGATCACGAATTGCCAGGTCTCCGGCTTCAAGGAGGGGACGCTGGTGGACGGGACGATGCAGCCCTCGAAGCGGGCCTATGGCCGCATCAAGTTCGGCACCGAGTCCAGCGGCGGTTTCCGCAACTGCACCGTTTCCAACTGCACGTTCCGCAGTTGCCTGGGGCTCGCGCTGGAAGAAGTGGATGGAGGGCTGCTGGAAAACATCACCATCACCAACCTGACGATGATGGACGCGCGCGACTACGGAATCTACCTAACCACCGGGAAACGCAACCGCACTCCGAATCTGAAAACCACGAGCCGCATGAGGAACATCCACATTTCCAACGTGGTCGCGGACAGCGTCGGCAAACTGGCCGGCATCCAGATCATGGGCATGGAGGAGGAGCCGATCCAAGGCGTGCGGATTTCCAACATCCGGCTCACGAGCAAGGGCGGCGGCACGGATAAGGATGCCGCCATCCAGCCGCGGGAACTCGGCGAAGGTTATCCGGAGCCGAAGCAGATCGGCATGCTTCCCGCCTATGGCATCTTCGCGCGGCACTTCCGTGACCTGCATATCTCGGACGTGCACGTGGATTTTGAAAAAGAAGATCGCCGGCCCGCGGCTGTCTTTGTGAATGGCAAGGGATTGGTCATCGATAACTTCACCCCAAAGGTGGCGGACGGCGTGAAGGCCGTGGTGCTCGCAAAGGATGTGAAGGAGGTGAGCATCCGCAACTCGCCGGCCTTGAAGGAATGAGTTTGGGACCGCGGAGTTGATATCCCGCTAGTGGATAGTCGGAAGAGGGAAGATGAAGGAGCGGATGCCCGGAATGCCGGTTGATTGAGAGGTCTTTCGAAGGGGAGCATTGCTAGATTTCAAGCTTCAGCTTGTCTTCGATCCGGCGGCTGGGGGATGACAAGCTGAAGCTTGAACTCCAACGGTCGGAGCGCGGCTAGTCCCAAGGCGCGGCGATGCATGATCGCCGGAGTGAATGTTGCGGTCCATGCGTGATCGAAAAGCGATCGCATGGGCGGTTCATGGATACTCGGGCGGGATGAATCCCGCGCTCCCAGTGGGGGCACAGCGGAGTGTGCCGCTCCTTGTTCAGGTTGACGAGACGTCACCCCCCTTACTGGCTCACGCCATGATTTCCGCGGCCACCTGGTCAGCGGTTTTCTGGCCGAAGAGGTGGGTCACGAGGGCGAGCGAGAAATCCAAGGCGGTGCCCGCGCCGCGGGAGGTGATGATGTTGCCATCGATGACGACTCTTTCCTCCTCGCCGCCGCCGAGTTCGGCGCGGACGGATTGATATGCGGTGAACCGTTTCCCGGTGAGCAGACCGGCGTCCATCAGGACGAGCGGCGCGGCGCAGATGGCGGCGACGGATTTGCCGGCTGAGGCGAAGTCCCTGGCGAGCATGGCGGCGCGGCCGTCGGCGCGCAGGTCCCCCACCCCGGGGCCGCCGGGGATGAGAAGGAGGTCGAAGTCCGTGGTTTCGGTTTCCGCTAACAAGACATCCGTCTCCACGCGGATGCCGCAGCGGCCGGTGGCGGTTTTGTCCTTCAACGAGGCGATGACCACCTCGGCACCGGCGCGGCACAGGACATCGACGGGCGTGACGGTTTCGATTTCCTCGAAACCATCGATCAAGAGGCAAAGGACACGTTTCATGGCGGTAGTGTGTTAGATGGATGGATGGTTTTCCGCGAAGCTGCGCCGTTCGCTGGAGTTCAAACTTCAGCTAGCGGGGTGGGAAGACAACCTGAAGGTTGAACTCCTCGTCTTGGAGCGCAAGGTTTCATGTCGTGGCAAGGGACTTCTGAATTCGATTCAGATCAACCCCACCGCTTTGCGGACGCGGGTAAGGACCTTGTTCGCTTCCTCGCGGGCGCGGGCGGCGCCGTCGGCGAGGACCTGGTCCACGTAGCCGGGATCGGCGAGGATCTCGGCGCGGCGGGCGCGCATGGGGGCAAAGAAGTCCCAGTAGGCTTCGGCGAGGCGTTTCTTGAGGTCGCCATAGCCGATGCCGCCGCGTTCGTGATCGGCGATCATGGTCTGATAGTCCGCATCGCTGGCGAAGAGCTTGTAGAGTGCGAGGATAGTGGAGTCCGTGGTGGGCTTGGGTTCCTCCACCGGCGTGGAATCGGTGAGGATCTTCATGATGGTTTTCTTGAGCGGCTTTTCCTCGCCGAAGATCGGCAGGGTGTTGCCGTAGCTCTTGCTCATCTTGCGGCCGTCGAGGCCGATGACGATGGCGGTGTCCTCACGGATGATGGGGTCCGGCAGGACGGCGGTGCCCTCGCCGTAGGTTTCATTGAGTTTCACGGCGAGGTCGCGGGTGACTTCGAGGTGTTGTTTCTGGTCCTTGCCGACGGGGACCTGGTTGGAATCGTAGAGCAGGATGTCCGCGGCCATGAGGACCGGATAGGCGAAGAGTCCATGGTTCGGCGAGATGCCTTGGGAGACCTTGTCCTTGTAGGAGTGGCACTTGTTGAGCAGGCCCATCGGGCAGATGGTGGAGAGGATCCACGCGAGTTCGTTCACCTCCGGCACGGCGCTCTGGCGGAAGAACACGGCGCGCGAGGGATCGAGCCCGCAGGCGAGGAAGTCGATGGCGAGCTCGCGCACGTTTTCACGCAGCGCGGCGGGATCCTGGGCGGAGGTCATCGCATGGTAGTCCGCGATGAAATAAAACGCCTCGCCGCGTTCCTGAAGCTGCACGGCGGGCTGCATGGCGCCGAAGTAGTTGCCGACGTGGAGTTTTCCGCTGGGTTGGAGGCCGGTGAGGATTCGCATGCGGGCGAGCATGGATTTTCCCGTCACCCGCGGTCAAGCGGCATGGTTTGCGGCGGCGGGGAGGCTTTTGCAGTGGGGCGGTGAGCGGTGCTCCATCACCGGATCCTTCCCATTCAGAATTCAAGAGAATCACGGATGAACAGATGGACACGGATGGGATGAGTGGGCAATCCAAACCAATGGAAGATCCGTGTCCATCAGTGTCCATCCGTGGTTCCTCTTCATGCTCTTCAAAATTGAGGCAAATTCATGAACTTTGGAGAGCGGGTTCATCCGCCGGGCGCGTCGGAAACGCTCCGATACAATGCATCCGCGCCAGCACGCCTTCCAGCACCTCCGCGGCGATGGGGGTGGATTCGTGGGTGAGCACGATGTCGCCGGGGCCGAGATTCGTTAGAATGCGCCGGAGCACCTTGGCGGCGTCGGTTTCCACTGCGTCGTAGCCGCGGCGGTTCCAGGCCATGACTTGCAGTCCGAGCGATTTCGCGACAGGATGCGTGAACCAATTGCGGTGCCCCACCGGCGCGCGGAACCAGCGCGGGGAGACGCCCGTGGTTTCCCGGATGACGCGCTGGCACTCCGCGATCTCGCGGCGTGTCCTCCATGGCCCGGCGCACCAGAACGATGCCTGCGGGTGCGTCATCGTGTGGTTTCCGATCTCATGGCCGCGCCGGATCACCTCGCGGGCGAGATCGGGGTGTTTCGCGACCTTTTGCCCGATCATGAAAAACACGGCCTTCACTCCGTGGCGGTCCAACAGATCGAGCAGGACCGGCGTGTCCTTCGGATCCGGTCCGTCATCGATGGTGACGAGGATGCGGCGGTCCGGCATGCAGCGGATGACCGGGCCGAGCCACTGGCAGCCGGGATTCAGGACCGCCCACAAACACCATCCCGAAACCGGCGCGCAGGCGGCAACCGCCCATCCGAGACCGAAGCGGGCAGCGACCACGAAGGCGAGCGCATGAGAGCCCGCAAGCACGATCATCCGCCAGACGATGCAGGCGTTTCCTGATAGACCGAGGGAAGCACCGAACAAAAGCCACAGGAAGGCGGCAAGGTTCAGTCCTAACAAAGCCATCCACCCCGCTGCCATGCCGCCGGCCACTCCTCCGGAGCCGAGATGAAACCATGCCCACAGCACGCCGGCGGACAACCACATCCACCACTGCGTCCGGGCCTGGCGCGCCTTCATGCACACCGGCAGCAGGTTCAACACGAGAAACGAAACGGGAAACGCCAACAAACATGAAAGCCACCACGCGAGCCACAGGTGCAGCGCGTCCGCCACCGCCACCCACACGGCAAGCGGCATCCAGCACGCGAGGAAGACCCACTCGATCCGGTTCATCGGCCGCGCGTCGTGGAACTGGCAGGCCTCCGCATCGCAACGAGGCGCGGCTCCGCCGATCACACGGAACAAGGCGGACACCGCGCGGTTGTCCGATGGATAGGGGCGTTCAGTAGGCATAACCGATCGCGAAATGAAACGTGCCGACCGGTTCGTCGCGGTCCCGCGTGAGATTGTAGCCGTATTCCGCCCTAACAGGACCGATCGGGAGATCCAGCCGCACCCCGAGTCCGGCGGCGAGTTCCACATCGCTGCTCATCCAGTCCTCGTGGTCCCTGGCGAGTGATCCGGCATCGAAAAACGCTACACCGCGCAAGGGCCCGGCGATCTCGCGGATGAACTCCAGGTTCGTGCTCCACGCCGCCTCACCGCCGGTGGGAAATCCCTGGAAGGTGGGGCCGAGTTCCCGCTCGGGAAAACTCCGGACACTGCGCGCGCCGCCATTGAACAAACGCAGGTCGATAGGCAGGTTCCGGCCGTTTCCGGAGGGAATCAACATGCCCCACTCGCCGCCCAGGCCGATCTGGTTCTTCCTGCCGACTTCACGATACCATCCGCCCGTGAGTCCGGTCTTCACGTAGGATGTGGAAGTGCTCGCGACGGCGGCACCGAGCTCGAAGGGATTTTCCACATGCCAACCGGACTTCGGCAGCACCGCGTTGTCGCGGTAATCGAGAGATTGCGTGATGCGGACCAGCGGATTCACGTAGGGTGATTCGCCGAGCTGCCATGAAGGCAAACCATCGCCCGTTAGATTGACCACCGAGCTGCTTCCTAACAATTCCATCTTGTAGTGATCGCCGAATTTCCACGTGAGGCTGCCGTCGAAGCCGGTCTCATACGTGTCGTATCCCTCGCGGTTGTAGATCAGGGCGAATCCGCGGACGCTTCCGGCCACATCGGAACCGAACAACCATGGATCCGTCACCCTCACCTCGCCCAGCACGCCGCGCGAGCTGAACTCGAATCCGGAATTCAGCCCCCACAGGTTTCCGAACAGGTTGCGGTCCGTGTAGTTCACCCGGGCGATGAATCCCTGATAGGAACCGAATCCCGCGGCCAGGCCGATCTCGCGCGCCTTCGCTTCCTCGAAATGAAGCGTGGCATCGATGAGATGATCGCCGACCTGGGTGGTTTCCAA
>DAISZP010000625.1:0-1234 GCA_036824745.1 Luteolibacter sp. | reverse complement strand
AACGCGGCGGTCTTCTCGGTGGGAAAGGTGTCATTGGCGTATTTAAGGGCGTTGCCTGCGAGTTCGGCGCGGAGTTCTCCGGATTCTAACAATTGCTGCGCGGAGGTGAGGAAACCCTCCATGTCGTTCGGAGCGACGATGAGTCCCGCGTGGTGGTCACGGGTGATGCGCGCGGCGAGATTGTCCAGCGGCATGGCTAACAGGAGTGGGCGGGCCGCGCAGAGGTAGCTGAGGGTTTTCGAAGGAACGGAAAAGGTGCCAGCCTCTTCCTCCAGAATGCCCACGAGCACGTCGCCGGTGGCGAGCACCATCGGCAGATCCGGGAACGGCTGATAGGGGAGGATCAGCAGGTTGCTCAAACGCGCCGCCGCGGATTCCTTGCGAAGCCAGTCCGCGCCGATGCCTTCGGAGACCACGACCACCCGCACGTCCGGGTTTTCCACGTTCCTCTTGGCCAACTCCAGCAGCAGTGCCGGATTGTGTTTCATGCCGATGGTTCCAGAGTAGAGGTAAACAAACTTGTCGTGCAGCGAATGGCGGCGCGACCACCCGTTGTCCTTCGGCAGCGCGGGAAGATCCTCGATGTGCGCCCAGTTCGGAACCACCGAGATGCGGGATTCCTCGACGCCGAATTCCTTGGATAGAATCGGTGAGAAATCCCCGGTGATGGCGATGATCTTGGAACTGCGCGCGAATTGGCGGCGGTCGAGATGCCGATACCATGCGCCGATCAATCCGCCGGCCACGGGAATCTTGCGGCGCAGCAAACGGTCCACCGCGAGGCTGTAGAAATCCTGCACCCAGTAGTAAAAACGGCCGTTTCCGGCGGCGGCCGCACGGCTGATGGGCTCCTGCGTCTCGGTGGGCGTGTTTCCTGATAGAACTGCGTCGGGTTTCCATCCGGTGATGAAACGCGCGACCTCCTTGCCATAGGCCACCTCCATGTTGCGGCGGCGGCGGAACGAATACTTGTAGCGCACGTAGTCCGGATTCATCGGAATCTCGCGGAACGAGAGCGTGGGAGAATCTCCGGGCTTGGCCACCAGTTCGCCGCGGGGTGTTTGCAGGGAACTGGCGAACGCATGAACCACCTCATGCCCGCGCGCCGCGAGGGCACGGCTTAGGGAAATCGGAAACGCGTGACCGGCGTAGTCGTGAACAACAATTCTCATTGCAAGGGGGGGCGCGACTGAAGCCGGGATCACGGCGTGATCCGTTCAGTGACAAGGGATTC
>DAISZP010000269.1:0-7831 GCA_036824745.1 Luteolibacter sp. | reverse complement strand
ATTTTTTTCCGAAAGCGGGCACGCCGAACTGCACGAAGCAGGCCTGTGGGCTGAGGGACGCGTTTGAGGAACTCGGCGGGAAGGGCGTCACGGTGCTCGGCGTGAGTTCGGACGGGCCGCGCGCTCAAAAGGCGTTCCGCGAAAAATTCCGCCTGCCCTTCGACCTGCTGGCGGACGAGGACGGGGCGGTGCGCAAGGCCTTCGGAGTTCCGCGGCTGTTAGGCATCACGATGCGGCAATCGTTTCTCTTCAGGGACGGCGTGCTGGTGTGGAGGGATCTGTCCGCAGCCGCGGAACGTCAGGCGGCGGATGTGCTCGAAGCGATCGAAGAGGCGCGTTGAAAACCCGGAACGGCCCGCTCAACCTTCTGCCGCGGCGCTGGCTTTGCGCAGGTATTCGCAGATGATCGGAATGCGGCCGCCCACGGAGTCCATTTCCAGCAATTGCTGGCGCAGGTCCGCTTCGTGGATGAACTGCTGGCAGACGATGTCCGTCATGAGCCCGGGATCCTCGGCACGGTCAAGCAGGGAGAAAACGCCGGACTTCACCTCATCGGGGAGGGAACGGATCGCATCCTCCACGGCTCCGCGCAGGGTTTTCATCGCGGCGAGGGATTGATGTTCCGGCGTGAAGGTGGAAACCACCGGCTCGATCGTGGCGTAAGGATAGTCCATGTCATCGTGCCATTCGACGAAGCGCACGCGCATCACCCCGTGAAGGAGAAGCTGGGACGTGCCGTCCTCCTGCTCGCGGGAAGCACGCACGAGACCGATCGTTCCCACCGGTGAAACGCAGGCCGCGGGGTCCGGTTTTTCCGGGCCGTTGAGCTTGGCCACTGCGAAGAAACAATCACCTTCGAGAGCTTCTCCGAGCATTTGCCGGTATCGCGGCTCGAAGATATAGAGCGGCAAACCGCCGTGGGGAAAAAGGGTGCAATCCGGCAACAACATCACGCCGCAGCGGTCTGGAAGGTGGATGGTCGCCATGTTTCCCAGAGCGATACACAAGTTTCCGACGAGCATGCAAGTCGGATAGATCCCCTGTTTCCGGGGCGGAAAATCGTTTCGCTTTTCGCTTGAGCAAGGATTTTCAAACAAGAAACCTCCGCCGCGGCGCTTTCCGCGCACCTATCGCAAGATAAACCCGCTTCCCATCTCATGATCGAAGTCGAAAGTCTCACCAAGCAATTCGGTTCCAAGCGCGCCGTGGACAACCTCTCGTTCACGGTCAAAAAGGGAGAGGTCCTCGGATTCCTCGGCCCGAACGGCGCTGGAAAATCCACCACCATGCGCATGATCACCGGGTTCATCCCGCCCACCTCCGGCGACGCCAAGGTCTGCGGCATCTCAGTGATCGACAACCCGAAGGCGGCGAAAACCAAGGTCGGCTACCTGCCGGAATCCGCGCCGCTCTATCAGGACATGACCGTCACCGGTTTTCTGAAATTCTGCGCCAGCGTCCGCGGCTTGAGCGGATCGGCCAGGAAGGACGCCGTGGAAAGCGCCATTGAGACGTGCTTCCTCACCAGCGTGGCCATGCAATCCATCGACACCCTCTCCAAGGGCTACCGCCACCGCACCTGTCTCGCTCAGTCCCTGCTTCACGATCCGGAGGTGCTTATCCTGGACGAACCGACGGACGGACTTGATCCGAACCAGAAACACGAGGTCCGCCAGCTCATCAAGCGGCTCGGCAAAACAAAGGCCATCCTGTTCTCCACCCACATTCTCGAGGAAGTCGAGGCCGCCTGCACCCGCGCCGTCATCGTGGACCGCGGGAAGATCGTGGCCGATGGCACGCCCGCGCAGCTGTTGGAGCGGTCAGGAAACGGTTCTCTAACCGACCTGTTCCGCCGCCTCACCACCCGCGACACCGAAGCCGCCGCCTGAAGTGCGGAAATCGAAAAACTGGAATACCGAAACAGCGGGATCCTTCTCCGTGCTTCTTCATTTCAGCTTTTCAGCATTCCGGAACCCCAGCCTTTACCCACCATGACCTCTCTCACCATCTACAAACGGGAGCTATCGAGTTACTTCTCCCAACCCACCGCCTACGCGATCATCGTCATCTTCCTGTTCCTCGTGATGGGGCTGACGTTCAGCTTCGGCAACTTCATCCGCGTCGGCGACGCGTCGCTGGAATACTCGTTCTTCTTCTGGCACCCGTGGATCTACATGCTGCTCGCCCCGGCCGTGGGCATGCGGCTCTGGTCCGACGAGCAGCGCACCGGCACGATCGAGTTGTTAGGAACCTTCCCCGTCTCCCTGTGGAGCGCCATCTTCGGGAAATTCCTCGCCGCCGCCACCGTCTGGTTCGTCGCGCTCGGCCTCACGTTTCCGATCGTCATCACGGTGAACTACCTCGGTGATCCGGACAACGGCGCGATTCTATCAGGCTACATCGGCAGCTACCTCGTCTGCTGCACGTTTCTCGCCATCACGATGCTGGTCTCCGCCTGCACGCGCGACCAGGTCGTCTGCCTGATCGTTTCCGTGGCCATCTGCGTGGTCATGGTGCTCTGCGGATTCGATGACTTCACCCGCGAGCTCGGCAACGCCGCCTCGCCGGTCGTGGTCGAGGCCTGCACCGCCATCGGTGTTTGGAACCACTTCAACTCGCTGACCCGCGGGCTTTTCCGCCTGCAGGATTTCGTCTGGTTCGGCTCGTTCATCATCGTCTGCCTGTTAGGAACCAGCGCCATCCTCTCGTCCAAGCGCGCATAATCTCCAAGCCAACCGCTCAAAGCTCTTATGAAAATCACGCATCCCGTCACCCGAGCGGCGTTCGGTGTCGCAGCCCTCGCCGTCATCGCGATCTCCGCGAACTGGCTCGTTTCCCTGACCCCGCTGGGCAACCGCGGCGCGGACTTCACCGCCAACAGGATCCACACGCTCTCGGACGGCACCAAGTCGATCCTCGGCGAGTTGGACACCCCGGTGGTCATCCGCTACTACGCCACCCGCAATTCCAACTACATGCCGGAGCAGCTCAAGCTCCACGTGCGACGCGTGGACGACCTGCTCAAGGAATATTCGTCGCTCTCCAAGGGCAAACTGCGGATTGAAAACTTCGATCCCGAGCCGGATACGGACGCGGAGGACTCCGCCAATCTCGACGGCATTTCCGGACAACGCATCAACGACCAGAACCTCTACTTCGGTCTCGCCATCTCCTGTTTGGACAAGACCAGCGTGATCCCCTTCATTGATCCTCAGGACGAGACGATGTTGGAATACCACCTGTCGAAGGCAATCGCCGAAGTGACCACTCCGGTGAAACCCAAGATCGGCCTCATGACCGGGCTGGACATCAAGGGCTCGCCCGGCAATCCGATGATGGGCCAGCGCGGCACCCAGCCGTGGGTCATCTACTCGCAGCTCAAGCAGACCTTCGACCTTGTGGACGTGCCGATGGAAAGCCCCACGCTCGATCCCAAGGAGCTCAAGGTGCTCGTGCTCTTCCACCCGGCGAACATCACGCCGGAAGCCGAGTTCGCCATTGATCAATACTTGTTAGGCGGCGGCACCGTCGTCGCCTGCCTTGATCCCTTCTCGAAAGCCGCGGAAGCCATGGGCGGCGGCAATCCGATGATGGGCATGGGCGGCGCTCCCACCACCTCCAACCTGCCCACCCTGCTCAAGGCCTGGGGCGTGAACTTCGAATCCGGCAAGGTGCTTGCGGACCCGCAGTTCGCCACCCGCGTTTCCGCGGACTACTCCCACCCCGCGGTGCTGACGCTCGCCAAGAAGCAAATGCCGCAATCCGACAATGTGATCACCAAGGATCTTGAGTCGGTGAACCTATACCTTCCCGGCGCCTTCACCGTTACCGGTGGTGGCGGCATTGCCGTGAATTCCTTGCTCAGATCCTCCGACCGCGCGGGCTTCGTGGACTCCATGAAGGCTTCGCAAAACGACCGCTCGCTCGCGACCTCGGTCCGTCCGTCCGGCACCGCTTACGATCTCGCCACCCATCTAACTGGCGTCTTCAAGACCGCTTTCCCGGATGGCAAACCCGGCGAGAAGGATGCGGCCGCCGAGGAAAAGAAAGACGAGAAAAAGGAAGGCGCGGATGCCGACAAAAAGGACGAGAAAAAAGAGGACGAGAAACCCAAATGGCTCAAGGAAGGCAGTGCCAATGGCAACGTGTTCCTGTTCGCTGATGTGGACGCTTTCTACGACTCCATCGCCTTCAACGCGCAGCTTTTGCGAATGGGCATCGCCTCGCCGGTCAATGGCAATGCCACACTGCTTTTCAACATCCTCGACCAGGCCGTGGGATCGAAATACCTGATCGGTTCCCGTTCGCGTTCCGCCAGCCGCCGGCCCTTCACCGTGTTCCAGAAAATGGAGGACGATTTCAACCAGACCGCCGGCAAGAAGATTGAGGAGTTCGAGGAAAAACAGAAGGCCACGATGGAGAAGCTCAACCAACTCCAGTCCGAACGCTCGAAATCGGCCGGCCCCTACCTCTCCCCTGAGCAGGAAGCGGAGATCCGCAAGCTCCGCAAGGAGCAGGTCGAGTATTCCAAACTCATCCGCGAACAACAGAAGGACCTGCGCCGCCAGAAGGACAGTCTCGCCGGCAAGGTCACCCTCGCCAACGTCGCCTACATGCCCATCCTCGTCATTCTGGTGGGGCTCGGGCTGTTCATCCAACGCCGCCGCGCCACCCGCGCCCGCTGAATAACCTAACAATTGAATCTAGCAGAATTTCGCCATGAACAAACGTCAGGTCATCCTCCTCTGGATCATCGCCATCGCCCTCTCCGGGGCTGTGGCCGCGCTCAAGCTCACCCAAAAGGACACCACCAAGAGCGCCACCAAACGGGCCGCCGGCCAAACCCTTCTCGAATCGTTCCCCGCGAGCGATTTCGCCTCTCTGGAATTCCAGGGCGGTGACGGCACGGTCACGCTCGTCAAGAAAAACAACGGCTGGGCGGTTGCCCAGCGCGACGACTATCCGGCGGATCTCAATCCGGTGAACGAGTTCATCCGCACGCTCGGTGATCTCAAAGTCACCCGCGGACTGGAAGCCGGTCCTTCGCTCGCTCCGCGTTTCGGCATGGACGAGACCGCCACCAAGGCCGAGGACCGCGGCATCACCGCCACGTTCAAGGACGCCGCGGGAAAAGAGATCACCAAGGTCACATTAGGCAAGACCATCTCCAGTGGATCCAACAATCCGATGACCGGCGAGGGCATGACCGTCGGTCGCTACATCCGCAACCACGCGGATGAATCCGGATTCTACGCGGTCAGCGAGATGTTCCCCTCGATCAGTACCGAGGCGAAACGTTGGATCGAATCCAACTTCGTCAACGTCGAGAAGATCAAGTCGATCACCGTCAGCCAGAAGGGCAAGGAAGACCCCGCGTGGAAACTCAGCCGCGACACCGAGGAGGGCGAGTTCAAGCTCGAAGGTGCCGCTGGCAGCGAGGTGCTCGACACCACGGCCACCGCCGCCCTCAAGACCATTCTCTCCAACTCCAGCTTCGAGGACGTGGTTCCCAAGGACAAACTCGCCGAGCGCACCGGTGATGTGGCCGAGAAACGCAACGTGACCATCGAGACCTTTGAAGGGCTCAAATACGCGATCACGATCACTCCCGCCAAAGCCAAAGCCGAGCCGCCCGCGTTGCTCTCTGCCGATCCCCAGACGCCTCCGCCCGCCTCCGACAACCAGCTCATCACCGTGACCGTCTCCGCGGAGCTGCCCAAGGAACGCAAGAAGGAGGACGGCGAGAAACCCGAGGATGCGAAGATCAAGGACGAAGCCTTCCAAAGCCGCTTGAAGACGCTCACCGAAACGCTGGAACGCTACAAGAACTTCAATGGCCGGACGTTCGAAATCGGCAAGACCACCGTCGAGGCCCTGCTGAAGGACCGCGATCAGATCATAACCAAGGCCACACCGCCCGCCGCGGACCCTAACAAGCCCAACGTGCAAACCCATCCTGGTGGCGCGGTCATCACCCCTCCGCCCGCGCAGGGCGGCAGACAAACCGCCACCACGCCACCCATCGAAGCGGTCACTCCGCCCATCGCCGTCCCGCCCATGGATGAGGACGATGAGGAGGATGACAGCGAGTGATTCACCCACCCCGGGGCTTCGGAAATCCGAAGCCCCGTTTTTTGTTGCATCAAACGCGGCGGCACCCGCGTATTGGGCGGGTCATGTCTTTACGTTTCCTGTTTCTGCCACTGGTTCTCGCGGGTCTAACAAGCGCCGCACCGTCGAAACCCAACATCGTCCTGATCTACGCCGACGATCTCGGATACGGTGATCTCTCCTGCAACGGAGCCACCGCCGTCCAGACACCCCACGCCGACCGCCTCGCGAAAGAAGGTCTGAATTTCTCCAGCGGCTACTGTTCCTCCGCCACCTGCACGCCGTCGCGTTATTCGATGCTCACCGGCGAATACGCATTCCGCCAGAAGGGCACCGGTGTGCTGCCGGGCGACGCGAAACTCATCATCCAGCCCGGCCGCGCCACGCTGCCTTCCGTGCTCAAGAGCGCCGGATACACCACCGGCGTGGTCGGCAAGTGGCACCTCGGCCTCGGCGATGGATCGATCGATTGGAACGCGGAGATCAAGCCGAGCCCCAACGAAATCGGCTTCGATCACTCGTTCATCATGGCCGCCACCGGCGACCGCGTGCCCTGCGTTTACGTCAGCAACCGCCGCGTGGTGAACCTCGATCCGGCGGATCCCATCAAGGTGAGCTATCAGCATGGATTTCCCGGTGAGCTGGATGGAAAGAAGGACCGCGCCACACTCAAAATGGATTGGAGCTTGGGCCACAACATGTCCGTGATCAACGGAGTCGGCCGCATCGGCTACATGACCGGTGGGAAAAAAGCGCTCTGGAACGATGAAACGATGGCGGAAACCTTCGCCAACGAAGCGGTTTCCTTCATCGAGAAATCCAAGGACAAGCCGTTCTTCCTCTACTTCGCCACCCATGACGTGCACGTGCCGCGCATTCCGAATCCGCGGTTCGTCGGAAAAACCGCGATGGGCCCGCGTGGTGACGCGATCGCCGAGTTCGACTGGCAGGTCGGCCGCGTGCTGGAAACCCTCGACCGGCTCGATCTAACAAAGAACACCCTGGTCATCCTCACCAGTGACAATGGCCCGGTGCTGGATGACGGTTACAAGGATGATGCCGTCGAGAAACTCGGCGACCACAAACCCGCCGGTCCGTTCCGCGGAGGAAAATATTCGCTCTATGAAGGCGGCACCCGCATGCCGATGATCGCCCGCTGGCCGTCGAGGATCAAAGCATCCACCAAATCGGACGCCATCATCTCGCAAGTGGACTTCCCGGCCACCTTTGCCGCGCTCGTGGGTGCGGAGTTTCCGAAATCCCAGGCACCGGACACCCGCGACATGCTTCCTGCCCTGTTAGGTGAATCTAAAACCGGCCGCGACTCGGTCCTGCTTCATGCCAGCGGTGTGGCGGTCCGTGCCGGAGACTGGAAACTGATTCCCGGAACCACCAAGCAGAAGGCCCAGCTCTTCGATCTCTCGAAGGATCCCGGAGAAACGAACAATCTCGCGGAAAGCCATGCCGAAAAGCTCGCCGAGCTCGGCAAATTGCTTCCGGAAACCTCAGCCAACGCCTTCGGCCGCGATTGAGGCGGGCCTGCCGCTCAATCCTCCTCGAACTTGCGGGTGATCAGATCACCGATGGCTTCGAGCGCCGCATCGGCATCCGCGATCTCGCTGACCACGGTGATCACCGAGCCGTGGCCGGCAGCCAGCATCATGAGTCCCATGATGCTCTTGCCGTCCACTTCCTCGCCGTCTTTTTCCACGAAAACATC
>DAISZP010000268.1:0-7850 GCA_036824745.1 Luteolibacter sp. | reverse complement strand
CAGTCCCCTCCGCACGCGCCATATTGGTATGCGTGTGGGCAAACCAATACTGTTCGGCAGGAAATGATCCACCAAGAAGATCAACTGGTGCTTGTGGCTTGGGCTTCATCGAAGAAGTTCGTGAAGCGCATGTGGTTATTTGGTAGTCGTGCGAGGGGTGATCACCACGAAAACAGTGATCTTGATGTTGCGATTGATATTGATCGTGTGCTTCCGATGGACGGAAGTCCTCGGGTTTCGTTCCAGTTTGGTCACGAGTCTTGGGAGAAGTATTTGCAGCATCGGATGATTGGTCGGCTACATCTTTGTTTCTATGATCCAAATATTCCGAATCATCGTGTTTTCCGACACACTGATGAGATCGGAAATCAAAAAGAGGAGCGTATTGTAAGCATTGTTCAATCCGTTGCAGAATGCGGTATCTTAATCTACCAGTCATGAGCCATGCAAAGCGACGACTCCACCATGGGGTTACTACCATGACGCCAAGCGTCGGCGGGCAGGCGTGTCCTTTGATGTGCGGGAGCAGCAGAATTTTAAATTCGCCGAACAAGCCGTCGCGCCTAACGGGCAACATGCTTTTCAATTTCATTTCAACTCCTTTCCAGTCTCGCCCGTAGGCGGACTCTGACGTTGCCAAATAATTCGAGAAGATCCCCATGAAGGAAGTGAGTGAAGCTCTTAATCCATGTGAGAGCCGGGAATCGGTCAAGAAGCACGTGGCCGCGGTGAAAGTAGTTCCGCTCTCCTTGATCTCATTCGCGCTGGGCATATTTGCATTCCTCGCGGAATACGCGGTGACAGGTAGAAGCTTCCAATTGAGTATCTTGGCGGGCTCGGTTAGCAACCTCGTTTGGGGTCTCATTTTTTTATTAGTGATTCGATGGTTTACACCTGAACCCTACTTGAGAATTGCTTTCTATTCCTTCATAATGCCAACACTGTTGTTCGCAATCCCCGCAGCGTTTTCGCTTCTTCCTGGCCACCCCAGGTAAACCCACTCGCTTGCCATGCATCCAAAATCCGAAGCCGAACAACCCGCCGCATTCGACCGCGACAACGTCCAAATTTGAATCGGAGCTTGTGGGCGCGGCCGGATTGGCTCTAACGTTCTGCAAGAAAATGCCTGTGTATCGTCTGACATTTCGTGGCAAAGGATTCGCTGATGCGTGCGATCCAACTGGCCGTCAGATCATTGACGGATTCCGTGCAACCCTGATGCAAACTGGAGCCACGAAGGAGTGCGCTATCACTACTGCTCGTGCTGAATTGCTGGCGAATTCCCAAGTTCGGCATCTGATTGATGAGACTCACGCAATCATGGAAGACGATGGCGCGTGGACGATTGAGTGTGAAGATGCGAGGAAGATGCTTTTCTGGTGGCTTACGCCAAGACACAGTGGGCCGAAGATCGATTTTCATTGGACTCCGCCTCGTGACATAGATCTGTCAAAGTTCTCTTTCGAGGCGGGTCACTTGAACTGCACAGCAGGCCACTGCACTGAAGCCTTGCCTTCAGCGAGCGACAAGCCCGCAGAGAATGAAGAAGCGGAACAAGCCATGCCTCCTAACGGGCCATAAGCACCTCAAATTCTTTCCATTTTCCTTTCAATCGCGCCCGTAGGAGCACTCAATCGTTCATAAAAATGAAACGTCCCCTGATCCTGGCATTCCTGATCACAGCATTCGCTCATGGAGTGGAGTTGCAGACGCTTGAGCACAAAGTCATTCACGATCAGCGAATATACATCCGGGATGGGGCGGATCGCCGCTACAGCGTTTGGACTGCCGACCAAAGCAAGGCGACAAAGTTACTCAAGGATTTCGGGATCGTCGTTCCCGATTTCCAGCTTCAAAAAGGCCAGGTCTTGGCGGTCTTTCTGAATGACAACATCACCCAGGACCTGACCCGGATGGTTTACAACAAGACGGCGAATGACACCTTCGCGGATTACGCGGATTCGGGAATCAGGTTCAAGCTCAAGGCCGTGGCAGAGGGGAAGAAATACAGCCATGTGACGGCCGTCGTCTTCAGCCCGGTTGGCATGCCGAGCCACCTCGGGGTGCGCGACGTTGTTCGGGAAGGGCTTTCTGAAAAGCAATAAATGAAGGCGGTCAACCAGTCAGTTTCGGCATCTCCTCATGAACCAATCTCTCTCATTCCAACCACGCATGTGTTCGCACGTGCCGTAATTCTGACCTTGAAGAAAATATGCCCTGGGCCCACCACAAGACAATCATGTTGGGCGGACTGGTTGCTGTCGGCTTCGATTCCTCCAATCGATACCTCTTGGCCGTTTCACACAACGGTCGCGGATTGTTCGACTTGGCATCTGGCGAGCGGATCGCGAAGGACCATGAAGATTGGGCGGAACGACCGTGGTATTTCGATGACAAGAACCAGTGCTGCGGCATTGGTGCATTGAAGGATGAGGTTTTTGACATCGTGGGATTGCACGGAGGATCCGCTTATCGATCAGCAGGCGACGGATCGATGGCATGCCGAATCCATCGAGACGGATACAATTGGAAGGCCTTGGTGAGCGATGACGGATTGGAAGAGGAGATTTGCAGCGATGATGAAGGTTTGAAGGGGATCGCGCTTTCTCACGACGGAAATTGGTTCATAGTCGGGATTGCCAGCAGGATCGACGTCTATCGAAACGCCAACAGCGGATAAGCCGTTAGTGGTATTCGGCGATAACGTTTCTGGAAGAATTCGAGCTTCCATTTCGCCGGTGCCGCATCTAGAGGTGGGGATCGAAACAAGATGAACACACTCAAGTTGATTGCGTCCCTAACAATGGCTCTTGGCGTTGCCGCCTGCTCCGGCGGGCATTCCACCCTAAGCGAGGGCTTCGCATATCGGATCAGCAAGGATCAGGCGTCAACGCTTGTGGATTCGACCTTGAGAGGGCACGTCGCTTCAGATCGAATGCTTCCGGGGAGTGATTTGGTGGCGTCAGGCTATGACCGTTCCCTCACGGATACTCAGACCTACACACTCTCTGCGATTCCAGTTCCGGCATCCAACGCCTATGGATTGGAGGTGAGGCACGAAGGAACGATGTTTAATGGTCCCACAAAAGCTGAGCGGATCTACGAGGACGTGAAGCGGAGGGCTGATTTTCTCGGTCCCCGGGTCCCCGTCAAATAGCGGCCGAGTTCCTCAATCAGTCAGAAGCATGGATGTCGTGGACTTCAGACTGCCCAACAGTTTTTCTGGAGCAATCCGATTCCAGTCCGCCATGACCGCTGGAACGTTCACCTTCGGCCGAAGCCTGCGTGCAATGTTGGGATTTCAATCGGAGCTTGAATCCGCCGGCACCGCGGCTCATAGCTTACCTTGCCGTGTGCGGGATCGCCGCGCTTGTGTGCTTAGCCGGAAGAATCATGGACGAGAACACCAAGGAAAACCGCAAGCGATATCGTGGCTGGCTCATTGCGATGGGGCTGGCCGGTGGGCTGTCGGGCTGGATGGTTCAAGGGATGAGCGATGGGTTTCTCCTCTGGGCGCTGCCCTTGTTCTGCATCGGTGCGGCGGCATTCACGCTCAACGGAGACAGTGTGATTGAATCGCTGGTCGTGCTCGTGATGCTTGGTGGATGTGCCGTGATTGCCTGGAGGACGAATGGGATCGTCTCCAGGGTGGGGGCTGGAACGATTTGGGGCATTTATGTTGCGCTGTGCATATCGAAAATGGGTTTCGTACTGGGCCGGGCGGGCTGTTTCGGCAACAGGGCGTTCGGCGGAACGGAGACCGGGGAGTGATTGGTTCGCGGCGGACGGCTTTGGCTCCGCCCAGCTCCATCCCCGTGATCGGCGCGGATCCCCGATGCTGCAGGAGGCGCGTGTGTTCCTCGTGCCGTGAAAGCAGGAATCCGATGAAGCGCATGGCGAAAGGCTGCTGGCTCCGAATCCTGTCAGCCGGAGATGGTGACACCCGCGAACGGATGGTGCGTGTTTCAATCCCCCGGAATCAAAACTCCTTCCAATCTGGCTCGATCCGGTGCAGTTTCGGAGTAAGGAAAGTTCATGAGATACGCGGTCATGCTCGGAACCATCGGGTTCGCGCTTCTTGCGGTTGGCGCGGTTTGTCCGGTTGGCGGTTGGTTCTGGATGTGGGCGGGTGTCAGCTTTGGATCCGCCGCTCTGGGTTATGCGGGTTTGGGGTCGCGTGTGTTTGGCAAGGGGCCGGGTGGACGGATTCCGCTGGTGCTGAAGGTTCTGAATTTCCCGTATCTGGCCTACACGGGGTGCGTTTGGCATCTGGTGCGTTTGTTGAGCCGGGAGGCAGCCTTCAATACCATCGACGACGATCTGGTGATCGGCCGCCGACTGCTGGCGGGAGAGGCCCCGGAGGGGTTCGATCATTACGTGGACCTCACGGCGGAGTTTGAGGATCCAGCCTCCATCCGCGTCCGGCCCGGCTACCACTGTCTTCCGATTCTGGATGCGAGCGTGCCGAACGTCGATGATCTGATGGGCGCGGTGGAACGTTCCGCGAACGGGCGTGCGTTCGTGCATTGTGCGCAGGGCCACGGTCGCACGGGGCTGTTCGCCCTCGCGCTGCTTCTGCGGCGCGGGAGGGTCCAGACGATCGAGGAGGGAGTCGGGCTGCTCAGGAGTCTGCGGCCGGCCGTCAGGCTCAACCGGCGGCAGGAGGACTTCGCGCGCCGCTATCTGGCGAGCTATTGCGAACGAAAGGAGTTTCCCTGTCCCTGAGGTGATTCCCTATGCGTCGGAATGGGGTGGGTGAATCCACCTGAAAAATCGTTTCCATCCCGGGGGTAATGAGATTCCCTAGCACCGATGAAACTTCTGCCCGCCCTCACCACCGCCATGTTTGCCATGGGCCTCTCCACCCACGCTGAAGAACAACCACCCGCCGGAGCGGCGGAGAAGATCGCCGCCGTGTTGCCGGACAAGGCGTTTGCGAAGCCGGCGAAGCCGCGCAAGCTGCTGGTCTTCGCCAAGACGAACGGTTTCCGCCACGCGTCCATTGTCACCGGCAAGCTGGCTCTCACCGAGCTGGGCAAGAAGACCGGCGCCTTCACGCCGACGATCACCGAGGAGCTGGATGAGTTCGAAGTGGACAAGCTGAAGCAGTACGACGCGGTGCTTTTCCTGAGCACGACGATGAACGTCTTCTCGCCGAAGAAGGAGGTGTTCGAGAAAATGTCCGACGAGGAGAAAAAGACCGCCGCCGAGCGCGAGACGCGGCTCAAGGAGAACGTCATGAAGTTCATCAAGGCGGGCCGCGGCTACATCGGCATCCACGCGGCGACGGATTGCTGCTACGAGTGGGAGGAGTATGGGAGGATGGTGAACGGTTTCTTCGACGGGCACCCGTGGACGGCGGACACGCCGGTGAGCATCAAGGTGGAGCCCGGGCAGGAGAAACATCCGCTCGTCGCCATGTTCGAGGGGCAGAACGTGGACTTCAAGGAGGAGATCTATCAGCTCAAGGATCCCTACAACTCCAAATCCGTGCACATGCTGCTGCGCCTGGACACGGAGAAAACGGACATGACCAAGGGCGGCATCAAGCGCAAGGACGGAGACTTCGGCGTGGCTTGGGCGCGCCACTGGGAGAAGGGCCGCGTGTTTTACTGCTCGCTGGGCCACAATCACGAGATCTACTGGCACCCGAAGGTGATCCGCCACTACCTCGCCGGCATCCAATGGGCGCTGGGCGACTACAAGGTGGAGGTGAAGGACGGCAAGTGAGCGCTGGTTTCCGCCGGCTGTTTGTCTTGATCCGGCGCGTTTCGAGTCCAACGTGGTGACTTATGAAGCTTCGTTTGATGGGTATGGCGGGCGCGGTGCTGCTCGTGGCGCTGGCGGGATGGCTGATCGTGCGGTTCACCAGCGATACCGCAGCTCCTGCCGCGGCCGCCAAGCCGGCCAAGGAGGTGGCTGGAAAATCCAAGCGGACGAGGGATGATTCCCGGCAATCCAGGAAACCACTGCCGGAAACCGTGCGCCGGTCCTCGTGGTTTTCCAAAGCCGGAAAACCTCCCGTGATCAGCGCTGAGCAGATCAACGCGTATCTTGAGAACAACCGCCGCAGCCCCTCCGCACTGCTTGCGGCCTCCAGGGTGGCGAACAACATCGAGTTTCTCCGCGAGGCGGCGAAAGCCGCGCCGGGCGACAGGAACGTGCAGCTCGAACTCGCCGTGCGCGGGGTGACGCCCGAGGAGAAACGCGAGGCGCTCAACCGCTATCGCGAACTGGATCCTAACAACTCCTACGCCGATTACCTCGCCGCGCTTCTGGACTTCCAACAGGGCCGCACCGAGGACGCGATCGCCAATCTCGACGCGGCGGACAAGCATGCGGAATACCGCACGCCCGCGGCGGAGATGCGCCAGCCCTGCGAGGATCTCTATCTGTCCGCGGGGCTCACGCCGGTGGAGGCCAAGGCCGCGGCGATGTTTCTCGTGCCGACCGTTTTCGTCGCACCCATGAGCCAGGTGGCGAACTATCTGGCGAATGTGAATCCGCTCGGCATGCAGCAACGCGACGAGGCGACCAGCGGACGCTTGATGCAATCCGCGCTCGGTTTCGTCCGTAAGATCTCGGGAGATCGCGGGTTGATCGTAGCGGACATGATGCGCATCTCCGTGGAGACCCGGGTGATCCGTGCGTTTCCGCAGGATGAACCTCTTCCCGGATCCGGCAAGACGCCCGCGCAGCGTTTGGAAGAACTCACCGCGGAGCGGACCGAGATCGCCACGCTGGGCAAGGACGTCGCCGCCATCCAAGCGGACATGACGGAATCCGAATTCCTCAAGTATCTGAAACGTGTGGAGGCCGAGGGCGAGGTGAACGCATTGCGAAACCTGCGGGACAAGTAAGCGCGCGGAACTGAGTGGGCCGGATCAACGGTTGCGCTGGCGGCGGTCGTCGTCCTGGCGTTGCTGCTCTTGTCGCTGCTGTTCCTGGCGTTGTTGTTCGCGCCTGGATTCCTCTTGTTGCTGCTGACGCCGGCTCTCCTCCTGCTGCTGCTGCTGGCGGCGGTTTTCCTCCTGCTGTTGTTGGCGCGCCTGTTCGCGTCTGGATTCCTCTTGTTGCTGTTGGCGGGCTTGTTCGCGCCGGTTTTCCTCCATTTGTTGCTGGCGGCGGTTTTCCTCCTGCTGTTGTTGGCGGGCCTCTTGGCGGCGGGCTTCTTCCTGTTGCTGCTGGCGCGCTTGTTCGCGCTGGCGCTGGGCTTCCTGTTGTTGTTGGCGCTGCGATTCCTGTTGCTGGCGTGCGCGCTCGACCTGCTCCTCCTGCTGGCGGCGGTTGTTGTTGGAAGCGGTGTCGTCCTGCCGGTCCATGCCGCGCGGGGGAGTGACCCTCGGGCCGTCCTCGCGGCGCGGGTTTTCCTGGGTCTGTGGGTTGTTCCGGGTTTGTTCCTGACGGTTGCGGTTGTTGTTAGGGGCGACGTCTTCCTGCGTTTGGGGCGTGCGGTATCCGGGAGGTGTCACCCGCGGTCCGTCCTCGCGGGTGTTGCCCGGCGTTTTGTTGGTGGCGACGGGTTCTTCCATGGCCGGAACGCGCAGCTTGGCCTGCCCCGGAGGGGAAACGGGAGGGCGGCCCATGCGGATGCCTTTATCGAGCAACTCTTTGGCGCGCTCCTTGCTCACGCCGCCGAGCTGGTTCTCACGGCCGGCGTTCGGGTTTTCTGAAACCCTGCTGCGGGGCTCCTCCATGCGGCCGAGGTTGGTCTCCAAGGTCTGATTGCGCTTGCGGAAGAAATCGTCCGAGCCACCGAGATCGGCGACGGCTTGATCGGCCCGGCGTTGATTCTCCTCGCGTTGTTGGCGGTAGCGGTTGGCGATCTCCGGTTTCACTTCCTCGGTCCT
>DAISZP010000267.1:0-7869 GCA_036824745.1 Luteolibacter sp. | reverse complement strand
GGTCCTTCACGCTGAAGAGCGGGTTGAAAAACTCGGCTTTCACGCAGATCTCGGCATCGAGACCGGCGGTGACGTGGTTGAGGCGGATCAGCGGTGTGTTGCCGACCGTGGCGGCCATGTTTTGTGCGATGGGCATGGTGGTGATTATGTTAGAGTTGAGTTTTCAGAAATCAGGGGTCTTCGATGTTTCAAATTTGGAAATCCGAGGAGCCGGAGTCAAGATGGAGTCCGCATTCGTATTTCTCGCCGTTGAAGCGGGTGGATTCGGCGTCGCCGTTCACGGCCGGGCGGGTGCTGTGCCAATCGCCCATGGTGACATATCCTTGGGCGGCCAGCGGGTGGCGGGGCAGGTTTTGCTGGTGATAGTAGAGGTCCACCTGCGCGTCCGCCCAATCGAGGATCGGATAGGCCTTGATGGTGCGTTTCTGACGCTCGACGAAGGGACGGTCGCTGCGGGTCTTGGACTGCGAGCGGCGCAGACCGCTGAGCCAGACATCGGCGCCGGTTTCCTTCAGCGCGCGGTTCATCGGCTCGACCTTGGTGAGCAATCCGTAGCGTTCCTGTTCCTCTTTGGTACCCTCCCACAGGTTTCCCCAGAGCGCCTGCATGCGGGCGGCGGAGTGCGTGGGTTGATAGACGCGGAGATCGAGCTTCGGCATGTGGGCGGTGAGATCCTCGATGTATTGATAAGTTTCCGGAAACAGAAACCCGGTATCGATGAACACGACGGGAATCTCCGGCGCGTTCTCGTGGATCAGGTGGAGCATCACCGCGGCCTGGATGCCGAAGCTGGTGGTGGCGACAAGGCGCTCGCCGAGCCGCTCGTGCAGCAGGCGGATCCGCTCGCCCGCGCGCAGCGGCGCGAGTTCGAGCGAAAGTTCTTCGGGGAGCGTGTCGAGTGACATGGTGGAGTTCATGTTAGACGGAGGCCGCGGCGGCGGGTGCCGCCTTGAGGGCCTCGGGTTTGATGTTATGGTGGAAATCCCTGCCTTCCACGGTGGCGTTCACGTAGCCGGCGCGGATGCAGAAATCCCCGAAGCGTTCGCCATCATTTCGCTCGCGGGCATAGCGGGCGATGACGGGCGCGAGCAGGTCCTTGATTTCAGCGGCGGGCACGCTTTCGCGGTAGAGCTTGGACAAGCGCTGGCCGTGGAAGCCGCCGCCGAGGTAAACGTTGTACTTGCCCGGAGCGCGGCCGATGAAGGCGATCTCCGAGATGTAGGGACGAGCGCAGCCGTTCGGGCAGCCGGTCATGCGGATGGTGATGGCATCATGGCGCAGGCCGTTTTCCTCGATCACGTCCTCAAGCTCCGTTAGAAGATCGGGCAGGTAGCGCTCGGCCTCGGCGAGCGAGAGGCCGCAGGTCGGGAGAGCGACGCAGGCGAGCGAGTTGAGTCGCAGCGCGCTTTGCAGGTGGCTGTCCTTGATGCCGTATTGTTCAAGCAGTTTCTCGATCTCAGCACGCTTCGCGGGCGAAACGTTGGCGATGATGAGGTTCTGGTTCGCGGTGAGGCGGAAATCGCCATCGTGGACCTTAGCGATCTCGCGGAGACCTGTGCGCAGCGGATAGCTTGGCGTATCGAGCACGCGGCCGCCCTGGATGAAGAGCGTGAGATGCGAGTTGCCGTTCTTGTCCTCCTCCCAGCCGAAGCGGTCGCCATTGTCCTCGAACTTGAACGGCCGCACCGGGCCGAGTTCGTATCCGAGGTATTCGTTGATCTTGGCGAGGATCCAATCCGCGCCGTGGTCATCAACCGTGTATTTGAAACGGGAGTGCTTGCGGTCCGTGCGGTCGCCGAAGTCGCGCTGCACAAGCACGACCTTCTCGGCCACATTCACCGCCTGTTCGACGGTGCAGAATCCGATCACATCCGCAAGGCGCGGGAAGGTTTTCTCGTTGCCGTGGGCGGAACCCATGCCGCCGCCGACGGCGACGTTGAAACCGACGAGTTTCCCGTCCTCGACGATGGCGATGAACGAAAGGCAGTTCGCATACAGGTCCACGTCGTTGGAAGGCGGGATGGCGATGGTGATCTTGAACTTCCGCGGCAGGTAGGTCTTGCCGTAGATCGGCTCGACCACTTCCTCGGAGGTTTCCACTTTTTCGTCGTCCAGCCAGATCTCGTGATAGGCACGGGTCTGCGGCGTGAGGTGATCGGAGATGTCCTGAGCCACCTTGAGCGCCTCGGCGTGCACTTCCGACTGATGGGGATTCGGGTTGCACATCACGTTGCGGTTCACGTCGCCGCAGGCGGCGATGGTGTCCATGGCGGTCTTGTTGATCGCCTGCATGGTGCGCTTGAGATTGCCCTTGAGCACGCCGTGGAACTGGAAGGCCTGGCGGGTGGTCAGCTTGATCGTGCCGTTCGCGTAGTCTGTGGCCATCTGGTCCACATCCAGCCATTGCTGCGGGGTGGCGACGCCGCCCGGAACGCGGATGCGGATCATGAACGAGAACGCCTTTTCCAACTTGTTCTTCCGACGTTCCGCGCGCAGGTCGCGGTCGTCCTGCTGATAGGTGCCGTGGAATTTCAAGAGCTGCTGGTCGTCCTCAGCCATCGAGCCGGTGGAAGTGTCGGCAAGGCCTTCGGCAATGGTACCGCGCAGGTAGTTGCTGCGGGTCTTGATGTATTCGTTGGCGGAGAGTTTCTTTTCTTCGGACATGGATTGAGAGATGGGAGTTTCGAGGATCTGAAATTGGGATGTTAGTAAACGTCGCGCTGGTAGCGTTTGGATTTCTTGAGGTCTTCGAGATAAGCTTCGGCGGCCTCGCGGGATTTGCCGCCTTCGGTTTCCACGATGGAAACGAGCGCCGCATGGACATCCGCCGCCATGCGGCTGGCATCGCCGCAGACGTAGAACTGGGCGCCTTCCTCAAGCCACGCGTAAAGGTCCTTCGCGCGTTCCTTCATGCGGTGCTGGACATAGACCTTCTCCGGCTGATCGCGGGAGAAGGCGACGTCGAGGCGGCTGAGCGCGCCGTTCTTGAGGTGTTCCTGCCACTCGAGCTGATAGAGGAAATCGAAGAGGTAGTGCTGGTCGCCCAGGAAGAGCCAGTTTTTCCCGGTGTTTCCGAGCGCGGCGCGATGTTCGACGAACGCGCGGAACGGCGCGATGCCGGTGCCGGGCCCCACCATGATGATCGGCACCGATCCATCCGCGGGCAGGCGGAAGTTCTTGTTCGGTTGGACAAAAACCTCGGCGTGGTCGCCGGGTTTCACCAAGTCCGCGAGATACGTCGAGCACACGCCCTTGCGCGAGCGGCCGTGGGTGACGTAACGCACGGCGGAAACCGTGAGGTGCACCTGATCCGGATGGGCGAGCGGGCTGGAGGCGATCGAATAAAGCCGCGGCGGCAGTTTGCGGAAAACCGCTGTTAGGGAATCGGCGGAGAGTCCGTTAGGCGCGAAATCATGCAGCGCGTCGACGATCTCGCGGCCATCCACGTATCCCTTGAGACGCTCCTTGGCGTCGTCCGCGAGCAGTTCCTTCAGCTTGGGTGAATCGCTCACCTCGGCGATCTTGCCTAACACGTTGCGGGAAAGCGCCGTGATGTCAAAATCCTCACGCAGCGCCTCGGCGAGCGGCTTCACACCCACGCCTTTGACATCGACGTTCTCCGAGCCACCGAGTTTAGCGGCATCCAGCACGGCTTGCACCACGTCCGGCGCGTTCACCGGCACCACGGCGAGGGCGTCACCGGGTTCATAGGAGAGTCCGGAACCGGCGAGCGAGATTTCGAGGTGCAAGGTTTCCTTCGCGGAACCCTTGCCATTGAGATGCACGACCTCCAGCACTTCCGCGGGAAACGGGTGCTTCTTGCCATACTCGACGGAGGAAGCCACGGCAGCGATCGTTTCCGAAACCGCCTCCTCCGTCGGCGAAAACGCACCGAGCGCGCGATTCAACCATCCGGAGAAATTCTCCTCATAGTCCACATCGCAGTCCTGGCGATCCGCCACGCGTTTCGCGCCGAGTTCGGTGAGCTTCGCATCGACGTCCTTGCCGGTCTGGCAGAATTTTTCATAGGACGTGTCGCCGAGGGCGCACACCGAGTAGTTCAAACCTGCCAGTGAAGCCTTCGAGGAAATGAACTCCTTGTAAAACGACGCCGCCGTTTCCGGCGGTTCGCCATCGCCCCATGTGGAAACGATGACCAGAAGATTCGAAATCTTCGCGAGGGCCGCCGGAGTCAGATCCGCCATGTTCTTCACCTCCGCTTGGAATCCCCGCTTCTTAGCCTCCTTGGCGGCGCGATCCGCGAGGTTTTCCGAGTTTCCGGACTCCGTGCCATACAGCACCGTCAGTTTCCCCGAAACCGCGGGTTTTCCTGCCGCCACGGGCGCGGCACCCGCTGCGAGAAATCCGCTCAACCACGCGCGTTGAACCGCGTCCATGCCAGACAGCAGCGAATCCAGCGCCTGACGCTGGTCCGCTCGAAACGGGGAGTGCTCTGGAAGCATAATCCTTACTTAATTGCCTTTCTTTGTGAGGTTTCCGCCGGAATCTGTACGCGAGAAAAGGCCCCGGCAACCCTTTTCTTCGAAAAAACCCACATTCCCGCCACCGATCTCCCCCTCAAACCTCGGCCGCCTGCAAGGCAATTTCCTTGAATGACGCCCCCGCCACCGCCGGTTCGCCCCGGCCCTCGATGCTGATCGCACCGTGGTATCCGGACTCGCGCAACACCTTGAAATACGGCCGGAAATCATCGCCTTTCGTCCCGGGATAGGTCCTGCCTTCCTTCTCGGCGATTTCCATGTGAACCACCACATCCATGGCGGCCTTCAGATCCTCCGGCGCATCACCCATCACCGCCATATGGTAGAGGTCCGCCAGCATCCGGATGTTCGGATGCCCGGCCTTGCGGATCAGCGCGGCCCCTTCGGCGATGCGATTGATGCAGTTGCACTCGGAGGCTTGGAGCTGCTCCACGGTCACCGTGATTTGGTGCTTTTCCGCGAGTGGGCCGAGTTTCTTCAGAAGTTCCACAAACTGCTCGTGCGCCTTCTCCTTCGGCCATCCGTCCGGGATTCTGCGCGCTCCGGCACTGCCGAAAACGATGAACTTACCATCCGCATGCCGCAGCCGGCGGAATGCCGTTTCCGACCATTTCAGGATCTCGTCGTGATTTGCCTCCGGCCCCACGCAGCGCAGATTCGCCGGGCGGATGAAACCATTGCAGGCCAGCACCGGCAGCGGGCAGGCCTCCAGTTTCGCGAGGTTTTTCGCGAATTCCTCATCCGGTTTGTCCGGCACGAGGAAATCCCCCACCGAGAGCGTCATGAAATCCGCGCCCTGCGCCTTGAGCGTTTCCGCCTGGGCCAGCGGCGCGGCGATCCCCATCGCTCGGAAAAGCCGTGGCTTGCCACTCCCCTCGCCCTGCGCGCGCGCACCCATGAGGCCCGCAGTCAGGGCGAGTCCGGAAGTTTTAAGCCAATCCCTGCGTTGCATGGCCGTTTATCCGAGGTGCCAGACCTTGCCGCCCGCCATCACTTCCTGCGTGGCTTCGTCGAAGGTCACTTTTTGGCCGGTCCGCGCCGCGGCGTTTGCCATGATGGTCGCGATCGAGTGCTGATAGCCCGCCTCCACCGGCGCGTGCGGCTGCTTGCGGGAAACGAGGCACTCCAACCAGTTGCGCATATGCGAGGTCGTCAGCGGATCCGCGCCCGTATTCGCCGAGGCCGTGGCCGGGCCATCGCCCTCCAGTTTCATCTCCTTCAAACGATTCGCAGGCACCTTCATCGGCGCGCCTTCCTCGGCGCTGAGTCCGCCGTTCGGAGTCACTTTGCCGGTCGAGAGATTCAGCTCTCCGCCGTTCGAGTAATAAATCTCCTTCGTGCCGCCCGCCGAGTTGCTGAAACGGCTGCCGAAGGTCACTTGGAAACCCTTCGTCGCGTCGTCGAGCGGACCGTAATCAAACACCGCCGTCAGCGTGTCGAAATTCTTCCGGCCGTCCTTCCACTGATAGATTCCGCCGTTCGCCGCCACCGAGCGCGGGTGCGGCAGCCCGGTGAACCAGTGGATCGTATCGATCTGGTGGCACATCCACTGTCCCGGGATTCCCGAGGAATATGGCCAGAAGAGACGGTATTCCAGATACTTCCTCGGATCCCACGCATCGTCCGGGCGGTTCATCAGGAAGCGTTTCCAGTCGGTGTCCTCCTTGCGCAGCTTGTCCACCAGTTCCGGCCTCCGCCAGCGCCCCGGCTGGTTCACGTTCCACGTCATTTCCACCGCCACGATCGGGCCAAACTTTCCGCTGCGGATGAATTCATTCGCCGCCTGATAGGTGTTTCCCGAGCGCCGTTGTGATCCCACTTGCAGGATTTGTTTGCTATCGCGCACCGCCTTGAGCGCCGCGCGGGCGTCCTGCATGGTCTCCGCGAAGGGTTTCTCGCAATAGACGTCGCAGCCCGCCTTCACCGCCTCGATGGCATGCAGCGCGTGCTGGAAGTCCGCCGTGGAAATGATCACCGCGTCCGGTTTCGCCTTTTCATAAAGTTCCTCGTTGTTCCGATAGGTCTCGATGTCCTGATCGAGGTTTTTCTTGAACCAAGCCTTCGCCTCGTCGCGGCGCACGCTCCACAGATCGGAAACGCCGACGATCTCCGTGTTGAAATCCTTCATCACCGCCATGTAGGATGGCAACAAGGCCTGTACCAGGCGGTCCGAGAATCCGACGATCCCGATGCGGATCTTGTCATTCGCCCCCTTGCTGCGCTCCTGGCCCAGAGCGGTGGGAATGGTGCGTGCGGCCAGCAAACCAAGGCTGCCGAGGGTGGTGGTGCGAAGGATTTCTCTGCGATTCATAAGTTGAGGGTTCAAAATGACGGCTGAATGCTTTTCGGAAACTCACCGCTTGTCCAGCGGCCAGATCGATACGCGGGCGATCTATCGAAACTTTTCGCGCAGTTCGTTAACCCGATTGGAATCCCCCTCTGCGGACTTTTTCAGACCAAGGCCGGTTCGGCGTCGATCTGCTTGTCCACGTCCTCGCGGAGGTTGTCGATGATGTAGTCCTGTCGCTCCGGGGTGTTTTTGCCCATGTAGAAGGCTAACAATTCCTTCACGCCCTTGCCTTCCTCGTATTCCACAGGATCGAGGCGCATGTCCGGGCCGATCATGAAACCGAACTCGTCCGGCGAGATTTCACCGAGGCCCTTGAAGCGGGTGATCTCGGCGTTTTTGCCAAGTTTGGTGAGGGCCTTGCGGCGCTCGGTTTCATCGTAGCAGTAGATGGTTTCCTTCTTGTTGCGGACGCGGAAGAGCGGCGTTTGCAGGATGAAAACGTGGCCGTCCCGGATCAGCTCGGGGAAGAACTGGAGGAAGAACGTGAGCAGGAGCAGGCGAATGTGCATGCCATCGACGTCGGCATCGGTGGCAACGACGACGCGCTTGTAGCGCAAATCCTCGATGCCGTCCTCAATGTTGAGCGCGGCCTGGAGCAGGGCGAACTCCTCGTTCTCATACACGATCTTGCGGGCGAGGCCGAAGGTGTTGAGCGGCTTGCCGCGCAGTGAGAACACGGCCTGCGTTTCCACATCGCGGGACTTGGTGATGGAGCCGGAGGCGGAGTCGCCCTCGGTGATGAAGAGCGTGCTTTCGTCGCGGCGCTTGTGCTTGGTGTCGAAGTGGATGCGGCAGTCGCGGAGCTTCTTGTTGTGGACCTTGGCCTTGCGGGCGTTTTCGCGGGCGGCCTTCTGGATGCCGCTGATCTCCTTGCGCTCCTTTTCGTTGGCGGTGATTTTGTCCTGCAACGCCTTGGCGACGTCGGCGTGCTTGTGAAGGAAGTTGTCGAGCTGGGAGACGAGGGTGTTCAGGATGTGGGTGCGCAGGTTGCGCCCGCCGGGCTCCATGTGGGTGGAG
>DAISZP010000266.1:0-7925 GCA_036824745.1 Luteolibacter sp. | reverse complement strand
GCCGTCACTGCTGCGCGAGTATCCCACGTCGACGTTGGCAGGCAGATCCCCGCTGCCGTTGTAGCGGTGGTCATAGACTGCGTGAAGGACGCCGGAGCTGTCGCAAACGATCCCGGGAATCCGATAAGTGTTCACTCCGCTCTCACCGCTGACACGGACATCATTGAACAATGGTACCAGCCCCAGCGTCAGAAATCCGGCGGGATCGGAATTCGTCGGGACCATGGTGCCCGCCTCCGCGCCGGTGAGTGTTAGATCGAGGACCCGCGCGTCGATCGAAGCTCCCAATAAGGCGAATCGCAGCGGTTCGGCGGCAAGGCGAAAGGTATTGGTCCCCGCGGACAAGGACTTTGTTAGATCGAAGACCAGCGTGTCCGATGCCGGTGAATCAATCACCGCCAGCGGAAGCGAGGAAGGATTGAATACCGGTGTGCTTCCGTCCGCATAAAGAGCCCAGCGTTTCGAAACCGCACGGGTGCCGGGTGCGAGTTGCACACGGAGTTGATTGAGATTTGAGGCACCGGCCGCTTCGCTGTTCAGTTCAAGTTTCAGGACCTCGTGCCATCCGAAGCGCGGGATTCCACGAGCGATCTGCGAAACGGATGCCGAAAACGGAGGCAATGATGGAGTTCCCCAGCGGGTGTCCCAAGCGGACTTGAGGGATTCGATTTCCGTTTGTCCAAGCGCCGTGTTGAACACCGCGAGCTCCGCGACATCCACGGCCAGGCGGGAGAACGGTGATCCTCCGTTGGATCCGATGATCAAACCGCCGAGGTTCGCGGTGCCATTGTCCGTGATGGTGGCGGCGAGCACTCCATCGATCCAGTGCTTCACCGTGGTGGACGATGCGCCGTTGGCATAGGTGAAAACATGCTGGTGCCACTCACCGGGTGCGGACCCCGAAGTGTTGGCATCCGCCTCGTCCCACGCGGAGCCCACACCCGCCTGCCAGTTTCCACCACGCACCTGGGCGCGGGTGCGTCCTGTGCCAGTGGATCCGTCGAACAGATAGCCGTTGTTGGAGTTCAAGGTGCGGCAAAGGATCGCCACGGTTCTCGATCCGCTGATCGCGCCGAACTCCGTGGTCGCGTTCGCCCACAGGTCGTTGCCGCCATCGAAGCGCATGACCCTCCGTGGCAGACCGCCGGCCGCGATCACCGGGCGCTGATAGGTGAGACCGGAAACCCGGCGCGTGAGATCCCGCACAGCACCGCCGTTGTGGACCGCTGCCCAGCGGTTGACCGCGCTGGAGGAATCGAAGGTCATGCCGTTGTCCGCCACAAACCACGCGTGCAGGTTGGACCAAGCCGGCAGAGGTTTCGTTTCCGCCGATCCCATCGAAATCATTTCGGCGGCCATCCGTTCGCCTAACAAAACAAGGCTCTCCGCATCGTAGTGGCGCGAAAGTCCATCCTGATTGTGCACCGCGAGTCCGTTCGACTCCGCATACCCGATGTCGGCGCGGCTGTTGGCGAGAGAGAGTTGGTTTGCCCTCGTCGTGTCGCGGATGGTTCCTGTGGCGGCGATTTCACCAATCACACCGAGCAAGGAGGATGCGTTTGCGGCATCCGCCTTGAGATCGGCCAGCAAAGCGCTGAAGCGGTTTGCCGACTCGGCGGCTTCGGTGGAATCGTTGCTTTCTCCCTGGACGTAGAGCAAACCGGCGACTTCACAGCCATCATATCCCGCGGGAGGAAGCGCGACCGCCGCGTTCATGGCGTCGAGCGTGGATTGATACATGTGATCGTCCACACCGCCTTTCTGCCAATGGCTGTTTCCACCTCCGCTGCTTGCGACTTTGACGATTCCGAAGTCCCGAATGCCGGAATTCCAGAGCATGCGGGCGAACCCAATTTCCGGTCCCCAATGCTCGTCATTTCCGGAAAAATATCCACCGTTCTGCGCTCCGAGTGTCACCCATCCTCCTCCCGAGTCACCGAGCGCGGTGTCTCCACCAGGCGTTCCATCCACGCGATTGTCCCAGAAGCATGGAACTCCACCGGGCATCTCGGCGGGATGCGTTCCGACCGCTGGCAGGCGCATGGTGCTGTCCGTCGTGCCGGGCATTCCGAGCGCGTTGGCTTCTCCTGTTAGGACATACAATTTCAGCATCTTCGGCGCGGAATCCTGCGTCCATGGATCGGAATCCGCGCTTTGTTCCTGCAGGTTGGTCCGGCCATCGCCGTCTTCATCATTTGCAGCGACCGCGGCGGTGATCGATCCGAAGTATCGGTATTCCCATGCATCTTGCAGCCCGTCTCCATCCGCGTCGGCCCCGGGAGGAAGCCAGGCTCCGGATTGGTCGAAGCGGATGTGGTCGATGGTCGCATCGAATCCATTGCCGAAGTTTGCCGAGGTGTAGTCGCCGAGGATGAGGCGGCTGTCATTGCTCGTGTTGTCGCAAGCGACACCGGTGACCGGAGTGAGTCTAACAGCATCGCGCCAGACGTGGTATCTGGAGTTCGCCGCATCGTAGCCCACGCGGAAGATGTGGAACTGGCCGTCGAGGTTATTGTGGGAAACGTTGAACGTGTTTCCACCGCTGTCCTTCGTCCTGTCCCCGTGGATTTCCACGAGGATCGTGTCGTTGTCGGTGCCGGCCCAGAGCATGAAACCATTCGGGTTGGAGTCGAACCTGATCCGAATATCGAATGTCCAGCTTGTGTGGTTGTTCGTGTTCCATCCGGCGTTGGTTCCCTCGATCCACGCACCGCCCGATCCGGGATTCACCAGTTTCAGGTCCGTGGCTTCCGGCAGTGATTTTATCAGGGTTCCTGTTTGCGTCCATCCGTTGGAGAAGCCGGCTCCATCCCAGATTTCGTTGCCCTCGAACTTCGCGGCGAAGCCGGAGCCATTCTTCTCCAAGTTTGGTGGAGGTCCCGCCGCCGCGGAAGACTCCGGGGTTTCCAACAATCCGAGAGAAGCGGCGATCCGGTCACCGACGTATGTTTCCCCGGCGGAATTCGGGTGAACATTGTCGTATGTCATCGTCGCCGGATCGAATCCGGTGTCCGCATCGACAATCCACACCGGGGAGGTGGAGAATGCCGAATTCTTCGAATCCGCGAGAGTCTGGAGTTGCTCGTTCGCGGCATCCACCGCGGCGCTCATGGTGGCGCCTTGATGGGTATGGAGCAGACGATTGAGATGGATGCGCACCGCTGGATTCGCGGCGCGGAGTTGATCGATCATTGTGCCGAGATCCGCCACCAGTTGATTTGAAGAGGATGGATTGTCGGCGAGGTCATTGATGCCCGCCATGATGACGGCTGTGTCAGGAATGTAAGTGGTGCCGGTGGTTCCTGTCCCCGATGCGGCCGGATCCGGATAGGCGACTTTGTTTCCAAGCGTGTCCAGGTCGTATTGCCGGGGATCCGCTTGTCCGGTCCAGTTGAGGAGCGAACCTTCGCCGCGGTTGTCGCTCCGGCGGTTGTTAGGAAGCGCCAAACGACCGATCATCCAGGATGCACGCCACCCGAAGTGGCCTTCATGGATGTTCTCGAAGGACTGCCCGTTGACATCCGAAGTTGTTAGTGCGGTAACGGGTGACGGACCGGCGAGGCTTCCGGTGAACTTGTATCCGGTAATCGCGTTGACCGGAACGCCCTTGTTCGCGAGATGTTTGAAAACCGTGTAACGGAAGCCCGGATGATCGCCGTTTCCTCCCTGCGTGATGGAGTCCCCGATGAAGGTCAGCTTTCCGTAGTGGCGGTTCACGACGTCGGCGGCGAAGAACGCCTGCGCGAACCGCTCTCCCACGGAGATTTTCGCCGCCTTTTTGAAGTGCAGGGAATCATAGAGTTTCGGCTGCAAGTCGAGATTCGGAAACGCGTCGATGTATGAGGATGTGTTCGCGATGGCGGTCTGGTTCGTGCGGACAATGTCGCGAGTGGCTCCCGCGGCGGCGATTCCACCGATGACGGCGTGCATGGACGAGGCGTTCGGGAGATCGGCACGGAGGTTGTCCACGAGGGCTTGGAAACGCGTGCCCGCTTCGGCGGCTTCGGTGGAGCTGTCGCTCTCACCCTGGATGTAGAGAAGGCCGGCGATTTCGAAGGTGTCTCCATTTGCCGTTAGAGTTGCGGTGGCGGCGTTCACCGTTGCGACGACATGGGCATACATGTGTCCCCCGGCGGTTTTGGACCAATGTGAGTTTCCGCCTCCGCCGCGGCTTGCCTTGATGATGCCGAAGTCACGGACTCCCGCACGGACGAGCGTGCGGCCGAAGGCGATTTCCGGCCCCCAGTGCGTGGCGCTCCCGCTGTAGTGGCCGCCTTGCTGGGATTGCAGAGAGGTGAACACACCGCCGGAATCGCCGAGCGAAGTGGTCGCGTCCACCAGGTTGTGCCAGTAGAACTTCAGCTTGGAGTCCGCCGGATCGGATCCGGGCGAAGGATCGGTTTCGCCGCCCGCGGTGTTGCCGAGCGAGTTCGACTGCCCGGTAAGGACAAACAGTTTGTAGTGAGCACCAACGCACCATTGCGATGTGGCAAGAGCGAAGGCGATGATCCATTTCCCGAAACGCATTCCTGAAGCTAGCTTCGGAATCGCAGGCGGAGGAAACATGTACAACCGGTTGGATGACCCAACCGGACGGAAGCAGGCAAAAAAATCCCTCCCGGAGACGCGGCACCGGGAGGGATGGAATCGGGAGAGCGATGGTTAGACCTTCGCCTCTTCGTGAGGTTCGGAGCGCGAGCTGATGAATGCGAGTTCCTCGGCGTCCGCCTTCTTGACGACGTTCACGTTGTCGGAAGGTTTCACATCTCCACGAAGCAGCGCTTCGGCGAGTGGATCTTCGAGGAAACGCTCGACGGCGCGGCGCATCGGACGGGCACCATAAGCGGGATCGAAGCCCTTGGCGGAAAGGAAATCGCGGGCCTCGCTGGTGAGCGTGAGGGCGATTTCCTTTTCGGCTAGGCGCTTGACGAGCTTGCTGACTTCGAGATCGACGATCTGGTTGAGATCGACCTTTTCGAGCATGTGGAAGACCACGAGATCGTCGAGGCGGTTGAGGAACTCCGGTTTGAAGTAACGCTTCGACTCTTCGAGAATTTTCTCCTTCATGCCCTCGAAGTCCGCCTGGTCCTCGGTCATCGCGCCGAAACCAAGAGAGGTCTGGCGTTTGATGGACGAGGCTCCGACGTTGGAGGTCATGATGATGATGGTGTTCCGGAAGTCGATCTTGCGGCCGAGCGAATCGGTGACCGTGCCTTCTTCGAGGATCTGGAGCAGCAGGTTCATCACGTCCGGATGTGCCTTCTCCACTTCGTCGAAGAGCACGACCGAATACGGGCGGCGTCTAACGGCTTCGGAAAGCTGGCCGCCCTCTTCGTATCCGACGTATCCCGGAGGCGAGCCGATCAAACGGCTAGCGGTGAATTTCTCCATGTATTCCGACATGTCGATCTGGATGAGCGAATCCGGATCGCCGAACATGAACTCCGCGAGGTTTCTAGCAAGGTAGGTCTTGCCAACGCCGGTGGGGCCGAGGAAGAGGAACGAGCCGATCGGACGGCGCGGGTCCTTGAGGTCGGCGCGGGAGCGGCGGAGTGCTTTGGAAATGGCGATGACGGCCTCGTTCTGACCGATGACGCGGCCTTTGAGTTCGTCCTCCATTTTGAGAAGCTTCTCGGTTTCCTTTTCCTCCATGCGACGGAGCGGAACGCCGGTCCATTTGGAAACGACGGCCATGATGTCGTCATCGGTGACCGTGACGATGGTTTCCTCGGACGCGGTGCGCCATGACTTGAGCGTGTCTTCGAGATTCTTCTTCGCGTGTTTCTCGTCGTCGCGGAGGGCGGCGGCGGTTTCGAAGTTCTGCTCGGCGATGGCGGCGAGTTTCGCGCGATTGATGCGCTCGATCTCGGCTTCCAGTTCCTTGATGGCCGGTGGACGGGTCATCGTGCCGATGCGGGCGCGCGCTCCGGCTTCGTCGAGCACGTCGATCGCCTTGTCCGGCAGGTAGCGTGCTGTTAGATAGCGCGAGGTGAGCTTGACGGAGGCCTCGATGGCATCGGGAGTGAACTTCGCCTTGTGGTGGCTTTCGTATTTTTCCTGAAGACCCTGCAGGATCTTGATCGCATCGGAAACGGACGGCTCGTCCACTTTCACCTGTTGGAAACGACGTTCGAGCGCGGAATCCTTTTCGATGTATTTGCGGTATTCGTTGAGCGTCGTGGCTCCCACGCATTGCAACTCGGAGCGGCTGAGCGCGGGCTTGATGATATTGGAGGCATCCATCGCACCTTCGGCGGAACCGGCTCCGACGATCGTGTGCAACTCGTCGATGAAGAGGATGATGTTCTTCACCTTGCGGATCTCGTCCATCACCGCCTTGATGCGTTCCTCGAACTGTCCGCGGTACTTGGTGCCGGCAACCATCAGTGCGAGGTCAAGCGTGACCACGCGCTTGTCGCGGAGAATTTCCGGGACGTTGCCGTTGGCGATTTCCTGGGCGAGCCCTTCGACGATGGCGGTCTTGCCCACACCGGCTTCGCCAATGAGGACCGGATTGTTCTTGGTCCGGCGGCAAAGTATCTGGATCACGCGCTCGATCTCCGCTTCGCGGCCGATGACGGGATCGAGCCCGCCTTCCTTGGCGACTTTCGTGAGGTCTCGCCCGAATGCCTTGAGCGCCGGAGTTTTCGACTTCTGTTCGCCTTCCTGTCCGCCTTGCTGGCCTTGGGGCTCTTCCTCGAAAGGATCGTCACTATCGCCGATGTCCTCATCATCGTCGTCGTCCTCGTCCTGATCGTCGGGCGAGAAATTCGGATCGATTTCCGCGAGGATCTCATTGCGGGTGCGTTGGATGTCGACGTCGAGGCGCTTGAGCACGCGTGCGGCGACGCCCTCCCCTTCGCGGAGCAGGCCGAGGAGGAGGTGCTCGGTGCCGACGTATGAATGGTTGAGCGCCTTGGCCTCCTTGTTGGCGAGGGCGAGCACCTTTTTGACACGGGGCGTGTAGGGAATGTTTCCGGCGGCTTTCTGCGGTGGGCCGGAGCCGACTTCCTTCTCGACCTCCATGCGGACGGTTTCAAGCTCGAGGCCCATGCGTTCGAGCACGTTGACGGCGACGCCCTGCCCGAGCTTGATGAGGCCGAGGAGCAGGTGTTCGGTGCCGACATAGGAATGGTTGAACCGGTCCGCTTCCTTTCGGGCGAGGGCCAGGACTTGTTGGGCGCGTGGGGTGAAGTTGTTCATGCGTCGCCGGGGTTGTTCGGAGGTGGATCGGGAAGAATTTCTTTCTTCGTTGTAGAAGGATTATCAGGGGTTTCGAGAGAATGCAAACGGGAGCGCACGATTTCCGCACGAATCGCATCCCTTTCTTCCGGTGAGAGCTTTCTGCCAGAGTGCAATTGCAGGTGGGCGGGCTGGATGTCCATCAGGAGGGCATCGCATTGGGCCACGGTTTCCGGTTTGAAATAACCGAGAATTCCACCTAGGCGGAGCAGGGAGAGGTGGTTGAGGGCCTCCTTCGAATCGATGATGTGGGCGTGGCGTAGCACCCCGTAGGCGCGGCCGATCTTGTCGGCGACCATTTCCGGATCGTCTTCCAACAGTTTCTCGCGGGCATTGTGCTCGTGGTTGGCGACCTGGGAAATGACGCGTTCCAAGCGACGGATGATGGTTTCCTCACTCTCGCCGAGGGTTGACTGGTTGGAAATCTGATAGAGGTTTCCGAGCGATTCCGTGCCCTCGCCGTAGAGTCCGCGGACCGCAAGGCCGATCTTGTTGACGGCTTGCAGGACCTGGCCGACCTGATCGCTGAGGACGAGACCCGGCAGGTGAAGCATGGCGGAGGCGCGAAGGCCGGTGCCAAGGTTGGTGGGACAGGTCGTCAGGTAGCCGAGCGTGGGATCGAAGGCGAATTCCAGCGAATTTTCCAAGGCGGAATCGAGTTCCGAGAGGGATTCGAATGCGGC
>DAISZP010000265.1:0-7972 GCA_036824745.1 Luteolibacter sp. | reverse complement strand
TCGCGCCGCGACTCGCCCTTCGCGAACTCCGGCATGGTCTCCACCGTGGAACCGGAAGACCTGCGGCATCTAATCAAGGAACACGGCGTGCTCGCCGGGCTCGCGTTCCAGAAGGAGCTCGAGCGCGCGGCGAAACAAGCCGGAGGCGGCGGCCAGTCCGCGCCGGGCCAACGGGTGACGGACTTCCTGACAGGAAAAATCTCCTCCACCCTGCCTGAGACCAGCTATTTCCCCGGGATGAAATCCGCGCCGCTGCACGAACTGCTGCCGGAATGGATCACCAGCCGCATGCGCGAGGGGCTGAAGCTGTTCGACCGCCAGATGCGCGGCTACGCGTCCGCCGAGGCGCTCCTGTTAGGTTTTGAAACCCGGACCAGCTCGCCCGTTAGAATCCCCCGCCTGGAGGACACGCTGCAGCACCCGGAGGTGGAGGGATTGTTTCCCTGCGGCGAGGGCGCTGGATACGCCGGCGGCATCGTCAGCGCGGCGATGGACGGCATGAAAATCGCCGACGCCGTTCACGCGTGAAAACAAAAACGGAACTCCCCGGGGGGAAGTTCCGTTTGAGAGGCAAGCGCCGCGGCGCGATCGGTCAGAACTGCGAGTTCAGATAGAAGTTGAACTGGCCGCCCTTGTCCGCCTCGCTGTCCGGCGATGTGACGGGGAAGGCGTAGTCCAACGCGAGCGGTAGCGGGCTGATCGGCAGGCGCAGGCGCACACCGACGCCGACGTCGCTGTAAAGATCGCCCGGGCTGGGATCCCAGCTGTCCTCGTTGACGAAACCAGCGTCGTAGAACACCGCGGCGCGGATGGTGTCGATGATCGGCACCGTGTACTCCAAAGTGGCGTATCCGAGCGATTGGCCGCCGTAGACATCATTGGTGTATCCGGTGTCGCGTGGACCCACATCGCGGAATTCGAAACCGCGCAGGGTGCGGCCGCCGCCGAGGAACATGCGCTCGAAGATCGGAATGTCGTCGTCACCGATGCCGTCCACGAATGCCATTTCACCGCTGAGCGAGAGGATGGAGTCCCATTTCAGGTTCCAATATTTCTGGCCTTGGGCGGAAATCGTGAAGGTGTCCACGTCACCGCCGAGACCGGCATAGGTGGCCCCGACGTCGATCTTGTGCCCCGTCCGCGGCTCAAGCTGATTGTCGCGGGTGTCGTATAGGTAGTTCACGCCAAGCGCGCTGCGGAGGAAGTCGCCGCCGATTTTTTCCTGCGAGAGTTCAGAGAAACGCCCCGATTTGCGTCCCGGAGGCGCGCTGGGGAAGGTGTCCGTGGCATCGACTTCCGAATCGATCTCGACGTTTTCCACACGAAGCTCGCCCTTGATGGAGGACTTGGCACCCAGCGGTTTTTGCAACCAAACGGACGCGCCGAAATTGGTTTGCTCATACCAATCGCTGAAGTAATCGGACTGCTTGTAGTAGAGCTCGGTGCCGAGGCGAAGTTGTTGGTCGAGGAACCACGGTTCAACAAGCGAGACGGTGGCTTCCGAACGTTCCGAACCCAGACGCAGGCTGGAGCTGAAGCGTTGCCCGCCGCCGGTGAAATTCCACGGGTTGAACAGGTCGAAGTTCGCTTGTTCGAGAGTGACGAAGCCGACGATCGAATCGATCGAGCTGAAGCCCGCACCCACGCCGACCTGGCCGGTGGATTTCTCCTCCACCAGAATATCCACGTCGCGGTATCCGGAGCCGCCCGGTGATCCGGTCGCCTGCACGTCGCTGAAGTACTGCAGACCTTGGAGGCGGGCCTTGGTGGTTTCGAGTTCCACCGAGTTGAACATGTCACCCGGCTTGAGCGGGACTTCGCGGCGGATGACCTTGTCCTTGGTCTTGGTGTTGCCGGCGATGTTGACGCGGCCGACCTTGAAACGCGAACCTTCGGTGATGCGGTAGTTGATGATCACGCGGTTCGGACCGGCATCACGGATATCCTCTCTCACTTCACAATCCGCGTATCCACGGGAACCGTAGTAGCTGCGGATCGTGGTCTTGTCCGCACGCATTTTCTTGGAGGAGTACGGATCGTTTCCATTCAGAGTCAGGGCCGGATAGAGTTCCTCGGGTTTGAAAACGGTCATCTTGCCGAAGCCCACGCCCGCCACGGTGTATTTTTCACCTTCCTGGATCGGGATGATGAGGTCCACGCGGCCATCCTTCACCGGCTCGCGGCGGATGCCCGGGCTGCTGGCACGCAGATACCCGCGGCTGCGGTAATAATCGAGCACGGCGTCCAAATCCTCGTCGAGTTGGTTGGACTCGATGCGGCCGGACTTGGTGAGCCAAGAGAACCAACCCTTTTCCTTGGTCTTCATCTCCTTGCGGAGTTCGGGACCGGTGAAGACCGTGTTTCCTTCGAATCGGATGTGGCGCACCTCGTTCTTGGCTCCCTCGTCGATGATGAACACGAGGTCCGCCTGGCCTTCCTGACCGGTCGGCTGGATGCGGTGGGAAACGGTCACATCCGGATAGCCGTAGCCCTTGTAGTAATCCTCGATGTTTTTGCGGGCTTCCAGAATCGCCGTGTCGCTGAGGATGCCGCCGGACTTGAGTTTGCACTCCTTGGCCAGCTTTTGATCGGAGAAAATCGTGTTCCCCACAAATCCCACCGCCGGCATGGTCGGACGGGTGGTCACCTCGGCGATGAGGTTCACCTTGTCGCCTGTCGGTTCGGCGAGAATCCGGACGTCGTCCACGAAGCCGGATTCATAAAGTTGGGTGATGTCCTTATCGAGATTCTCGGCTCGATAGACCGTGCCCGCCTTGGAGTTCATTTGGTTGCGCAGGACGTCCTCATTGACGTTTTTAGGTCCGTTGTAGCGGATGATGACCTGCGAGATGGTCTTGCCCTCGAAGTCCTGCGTCTGCGCGTGCAGGGAACCCGCAAGCGAAACCAAGACGACGGAAGAAAGGGCGGCGAATTGACCCATGCCACGCGGCATGAAACGGTGGGGAACGGTCGGAATGCGCATGCGGGTATGAAGGATGGGCAGATAAAGCCCGTTTCCGCTGGGGTCCGTCAAGGTCAATAGCCCCCGTTTTCCGGAAATCCGGACCTTTTTCCTCATCCGTGCGAAATCCGGCACCCACATATGGAGCCACAAACGAAAAAAACCCCACTAGCGGCGGGGTACCGGCTTCCGGTCACTCCGCGTATCCCGGCAGTGTTTCCAACAGGATTTCGTGGATTTCCCGCCGTTCCTTCGGCTTGAGAAAGGCGAATTCCTTGGTCGTTTCCTCGCGGGTGAGCACCTCGCGCATCCGCTTCTGGACGGCGAGACGCACGCCGGCAGGCAAATTCCGGAAGGACTCGGAATAAACCATGTGCGAGCAGCGCAGCTTCATCATCCGGCCAAGCAGCCGGAAATCCCCCAGCGACTTCCCGTCCTTGGTGGCGGGCAGGGATTTCCGGAAATCCTCCTGATAGTCCGCGTCTCCCTCCACGCCGTCGCCGAGTTCCGCTTCCTCGCAGTATAAGAGAGCCGCGACGATTTTTTCCGCGCAGGACTCCGCGATCTTCGCCGCCGATCCGCGGGAAAGGTCGGATTCCGGATCGAGCAGCCGTTCCATGAAACCGGAACGCTGATAGCTCAAACTCGCGGCGTGCAGCAAATTGTGGACGCGGCATTGGTGTTCCAACACCAGTAACGCAACCACATCGCTCGTCGGCCTGAGATAGCCGCGCGTGTCCACTTTTTCCGGCAGCTTGTCGATGTCCCGTTCCTCCGGCGAGGGCTGGCCGCCATCCTGATAGACCCGGTTTCCAAAATGCGCCATGCCCACCGATCCGGTCACATAATACCCGCCCCAGCGGTCCCGGATCGGCGTGGTGTGATCGACCAGATGACTGCCAAACGCCAGCAGCGGCCGGCCCTCCGCGTCCGGAAACACCGAGCGCACCAAGACCCCAGGCACATCCTCGGTGCGGCCGTTGGCGTGGCACGAGAAACAATCCTCCGTCTGCCGGACAAACAGGCGCTCTCTATCAGAAATATCGAACACCCGGTACACAAAACCCAGCTTCGGATCCTCCGCGATCACCTCGATGTTTCCGCCGGGCACATATCCGACGTAGGCGTTCAACCCATGATAAAGCGCCCGTGGGTTCGTGGGCATGATCCTTGAATTTTGCAGGCTCGTTTTGGAAAACACCAGCACTTGGGACGACTCCGGGATTTCCAGCTCCTTCAAAATCCGCCGCAAAAGGTCCAGCGGAGCCACCTCCTTCCAAAGCTCCGGGCGCGTCTTCCACTCCACGTTCAGCGCCTCGATCCGATCCGCGGGTTTCGTCTTCGAGTAATCGATCGGACTCAGCTCCCAAACCCGCACCTCCGCCTGCAAGGGCAGCAGGCAAAGCCCGCCCAGCAAGCAGCAAAGACCACGCAAACTCATCACGACCCTCCCGATACGCCACCCAAGCTCCGGATCTCGCACCCTTCTCCCCCTTGAATCCTCCATCCACCGCTCCTCGCCACCGCGCTTCCGCATGAAAAAAGCGGGGCCTCCCCAAAGGAAAAGCCCCGCTCCGATTCAGGCCTGTCTTCGCATGCCGGTCACGCCACCGTCACCGCCAGGGTTTGGCTGAACTCCGCCTGCACCGAGTCCCCGTCCAGATAAGCGGCGCGGTATTCACGCGTTTCCGAGATTCCGGGCGCGGCCAGCGGGCGGGTATCCACAAAGGGGCTGAAAAGATCCACGCCCAGGTCCACCCACGTGCCGCCATTGGCGCGGCCCTGCACCTTCACCCCCGTCCAGCCGTTCTTGTTCCAGCCGAGCGTCACCGCACCCGCCGAGGCGCTCACCAGCGTGAGCGTGGGAGCCAACACCGCCGCCGAGGCATCCACGGAAATGATGCCCAGATCCTGACCGATGGTTTCCGTGTAGCCGGGGCGGCTCTTGATGTTCTGCACCAGCTTGCGCAGGCGCACCAGAATACCCGCCGGCACCGGAGCCGGATAGGCGGGCGGGGCCACCGTGCCCGGCAGCGTGGCGGGCAGCGGCGAGGCCGCGTCCCCATCCTTCATGAAGTTCTTGAACTCCACCGTCGCCGCCAGCGTCTGGCGCTCCGCGGGCACGCGCACGTTGAACAGATAGACGAGGTAGTCGATCTCCGTCCGCGTCTGCGTCACCTCGTCGGGATCCAGAGACAGGGTCACGGCATAGTTGGAGAGCTTGGGGCCGAAATTCGTCAGCCAGGGGATGAGTTCGGTTTCACTGTTGGGGACTGGGCTTCCAGGCATGGTGTTTGGGATGGTTATTGCTTTCACTTTCGCAGAGATCGCCGCCTTTTTGTCTATCAGACGAACCACGATCACCGATCAACCGCGTGGATGATGTCATCTCCTGCCAGGGTCAAGATGCTTCCTTTCATTCATCTGAAATTCACACAATCTCCACAATCCCCGCCCTGCCCCAAGCGGACGCTCCTCGCCCCGACACGCCGCCCCCACCGCCCCGCCCGGCGACCACCTTCCCCGGCAAGGCCCATCCATCCCCCTGCCGGGCCACCCCGCTCCCCCGCCCGGCTCCGGGTTTCCCGCGGGCGGCGGCTCATGCCCCCGGCGCGGCGGTTCCAGTCCCGCGGGAAGCGGATGCAGACCCACGGGAAGCGATCCATTTCCCCGGGGACACCACCCGCATTCCCCGGGAACCCGCCTCCAGACCGGGGCCGCCAATTCCTCCCCACGGGAAGCGATCCTCGCCCCCGGGGAAACTCCCCGCTTCCCCGGGGAAACCAGACCCGCACCGGGAAACCTCTTCACCCTCCACGGGAAGCGATACCCGCCCGCAGGGACTCAAACCGCCGCCCCCGGGAAACCGCCCGGCTCCCACAGGTAGTCCGCACCTTCCCCGGGGAAGTCACCTCCCCCACCCGTCACGCCAATCCGCAACTCATTCAAATTGCGGCTTATGCTGAAAATTCATCCCCACCCTCCCCTGGAACGACATCACCCCGCTCTGCGGGCATCCGCCAAAAGGAAGGCCCGGACGCCTCCTGCCTTGCAGGACCACGGGCCGCTCTTCATGGTCTTTCCCATCCACGATGGAAATCCACGATTCCCCGCTCACCCCTTCTTCCATGCCCGCCCGTTCGTCTTCTGCCCATTCCAGCCATCATGCGGTGTTTTCCTTCTTCTCCGGCGCCGGATTCCTGGATCTGGGCTTTGAGAAATCCGGATTCGAGATCGCCTTCGCCAATGAACTCAACGCCGAGTTTGTGGAGGGATACCGCCACTCGCGGGCGAAGATGGGGCTGCCGATGCCCCGCTACGGCATCGCCTGTGATTCGATCGACGACCACCTCCAGCCGGAGGGGGCCGCCGCGATGAAGAAGCAGATCGCCGAGGCGCGCAAGAGCTGCCAAACGGTCGGCTTCATCGGCGGTCCGCCCTGCCCGGACTTTTCCGTGGGCGGTAAAAACCGCGGCCACACCGGGGACCATGGCCGACTTTCGCGCTCCTACATTGACCTCGTCCTCACTCAAAAGCCCGATTGGTTCGTTTTCGAGAATGTGAAAGGCCTGTGGCGGACCAAACAGCACCGCGAGTTCTTCGATCAACTCGTCGCTGATCTCAAGGCGGCGGGATACCAGACGGACGCGAAACTTCTCAACTGATCACAATGAAAACTCCGCTCGCCGAAGAAGAAGAGGCCCAAGACCGGACATTATGGAATGCAGATCAAAGGCTCAGTGTCTTGAAACTGTATTTGTCGCCAAATGGGGCTTCACTGGATGAAAACAACAATGAAGTCAACCAGCTTGCGAATGAGCAACATAGGCAACCATCGAGCATTGCCTTGAAGCTGCGCAATTTCCGTTACTTGGATTCAGGGGCTGAGGTCACAGGTCTAAAAGGGATGTCCGGGTTTTCCAAACGTGACGTAATATGTTGGAAAAGGCATTCGGGTCGGCCGCTCTCATCGCGGGCAGTGAAGACAATCCAAGAGAAGGGGTGGAATGATCTTTTGAATACGGAATCCGGTGAACGAATACCCGAAACCCCGATCTCCCGAGCTCTTCTCTCCAAGCCCTTCCTGATCCTCACGGGTCCCTCCGGCACGGGCAAGACACGCGGGGCGATTCAACTGGCCAAGGAACTTCATTGTGAGGCGGATTGCTTGGCGGTGGTCGCGGTGGGTGCGGATTGGACGGACAACCGACATGTGGTGGGTTTCCTCAATCCACTGCAGACGGCGGACGGGCAACCTAACGGAATCCCGATTTACGAGACGACGGCGATCCTGAATCTGCTGCTGCATGCGAACGAGCATCCGGAGCAGCCCCACGTGCTGATTCTGGACGAGATGAACCTTTCCCATGTGGAGCGGTATTTCGCGGACTTCCTCTCGGCGATGGAGCTGGAGGATAAGGAGAAGGCTCTGAAACTGCATTCCGCCGGATCGGCGAAAACCCGCGAGGGCGTGGAGGTGAAGGGATGCATCGACTTTCCCGAGAACCTGTTCGTGATCGGCACGGTGAACATCGATGAGACGACCTACATGTTCAGCCCGAAGGTGCTGGACCGGGCGAATGTGATCGAGATCCACGCGGAGGACACAGCGCTGGAGGCTTTCCTGAAAGGCACGGCAGCCGCTGGTGCAGTGGAGGAGAGAAACAATGGAATTTCGTTTCTGGATCTGGCGCAAGAGATCCGCAGGAAGGAACCAGACGCGGCACGGGTGCCGCTCTTGCCGGATGCGTTGAAGAACGCGGCGGCGGATCGCCTAATGGAACTTTTCCGGATCATGAAGCGAGGCCGCGGGGAGTTCGGCTTCCGCACCGGGCGCGAGGTGCTGGCCTATCTGCGGACAGCGCATTTCCTCACGCCGGAAGCGGACCGGGCGGCATGGGCCGCGCCGGAGGGCAAGTGGTTGGAAGCGCTGGACGCGCAGATCCTGCAAAAGATCCTGCCGAAGCTGCATGGCAGCCGCACGCGGCTGGCACCGCTGCTCGGCGCGCT
>DAISZP010000264.1:0-7974 GCA_036824745.1 Luteolibacter sp. | reverse complement strand
CTCCACCCCAGCCACGGCCACAACCCGCCGCCTTCAACGGCCCCATCGAAGTGAACGGCATCGCCGCCAAGGTGAATGGCAAAGTGGTCACCAAAAACCAGGTTTCCTTCCTGCTTTCACCGGTCTTTGGCAAACTCGCAGCGCAATACCCGCGCCGCGGCCAGCAATTTGAAGCGGAGTTCAACAAGGCGAAAAAGAACATCCTCCAGGAACTGGTGGACCGCCAGATCATCCTCACTGAGTTCAGCAAAATGGGCGGCTCGCTCAGACCCTATGTGGTGGACGAGGAAATCAAACGCCAGCAGCGCGAGCTCTTCAACGGCGACGAGGTGAAGTTCCGGCAGGAACTCCAGCGCAGCCGCCTGACCATGGACGGCTATCGCGAGATGACCCGCCAGAAACTTGTCGTGCAGGCGATGCGCGCCAACCAGTTCTCCGACACGCCGCCGCCGCTCCCGGAGGAAATCCGCAAGGAGTATGAAAACTCCAAAATCTCCCTGCGCGATCCCACCAAGGACGTGCTCTCCTTCCAGAAAATCTTCATCCCCGCCAGCGATTCCGACAATCCGGTCGCGACTCCGGAAACCCAGCTCACACTCGCCGAGAGCATCGCCAAACAGATCGCCGACGGGAAGGACTTCGCGGAACTCGCCAAAACCTATTCCAAAGACGCCTTCGCGGAAAAAGGCGGCATCCAGGAGAACGTTCCCCGCACCGACCTCTCCGCCGAGTTCGCCGCCATCCTCGTGGACGCACCGAAGGACAAGGTCATCGGCCCGTTGTTAGACCCGCAGGGTTTCACCATCGTGAAACTCCTCAAGATCGAATACGGCCCCACCGAACCGCTCAGCAACCCGAAGATGCGCGAACTCATCGAAGAACGCGTCCGCAAACAAAAATCCGGCGCGCAATACGAGAAGTGGATCGAGAGCAAGCGCAGGCAGGCGATCATTGATATCAAGATCTGACGGCGGAGAGCCCCCACGATCTATCGGCACGAGGTGAAGCCGATTTTCTTGAGCGTTTTCTGATCAAAGGCGAAAACCCTGACGTGTCCTCCGATGATCTGAATGTCCGGGTTCGTTTGGGTTTCCTGTCCCCACTTCACCACCACGATCCATACGGGATTTCCGTTTCTGGCGGACTGATAGGCACCAACCGGCAAACACGGCTTGGAGTTCACAGGGTCCTTCGACATTGCATCCAGCACCTTCTGGAGGGATTCGGAGTCCAAGCCCGCTTCCCTCGCCCGTTTCGTCAGCGAGTTTGCGAACATCAGCCATGCAGCATCCCACGCTGCGGTGGCCACATGATCGAAGCGCTTCTCTTCCGGTTTGTTCGCGAAACGCGACCACAGGAACTCGCTCGTTTTCTCCTCATCATCCGGCAACGACTCCTCAATCTTCCGGACCACCACTTCCTCGGGACCAGCCACCCTTGGTTTGAGAGGTAAAATCGGTTTCTCGGATTCGAATCCTGTGCGAAAACCAAGATAACAAACCGCACCAAGGTGATTGATTCCCATCAGTGGTGCCGGCAGTCCGGTAGAATCAGAGACATCCAGCACTATCATCTTCATGGAATTCGCTTCTCCAAACGGATTCGTCATGGTTGTCCCAACGATCCTTGGAACACCTAGATCCGATTGAAATACCCTGCGGGATTGCCACTCTCCGGTGGGTTTTCTCGTGATTAGAAACGCTTTCCCACCCTCGTGGCTCATATGCGCGATGCCTCCGGACGCCAGGAACTCGTCTCCTTCGAAACGGCAGAGATCCTGAATGTGCGCATCCACAATCCTCGTCCAGCGGGCTGCCTTGTCCTGAGCGAAAAACAAGCCTCCTCCCCACTCGCCTCCGTCGAACGCGGCGAAATATCCACCTTCCACGCGCCACACTTTGGATGGTTCGGCAAAGTGCCGGTTGAACTCCACGGGACTGGGAATCGAAGGCCACATGTCCCGCAGCGTTCCTTCGGGTTCCTGCCAATTCCCTTCGACTTTGAAAAACCCGGTGGTTTCGAAACTCTTCGGTGATGGAGTCGATGTATCAAGAAACGGATCGGGTTCCTCTTGGCAAAACGCCGGAACATTTATTCCGATCACAAATATCAGGCACGCGGTGGCAAGCGTCGTATTCATGGTAAATCCGAAGGTTCTCAAACCGAACTCCTATCGCCATGCTTGTGATTGCTCAATTCGAAATCACGAATTCCGTCCCGGCGCTTCCTTCTCCTCGGCACTCAGCGTTCCTCCCGCTCTCCCTCGCTTTGAGGATACAGCGAAACTTCCAAACCCGCACCGCAACTCGCTGCAGCAGCCACCACCTCGCCCGGAAAACTCCGGAACAGAAAACCGCCCTCCGGAGAGTATTCGCTGCCGAAATCAAAAAAGACATCAGAGAACTCCGGACGCTTGCAGAATTCAGCGAAAGCGTCGCCCTGGCATCCAACAAACAAGAGCATGTCCTCGAATTGTGCTTTCAGATCTCCAAAATCCGCGTCGCTGACAAGGAATTGAATCAGCGAATCCCCGTGAATCCCCCCGCCGCGCTTCGTATCGCCGATGCGATGACGGATCTCGAATTCAACGGGCGCGAATTCCCTGATCGCATCCGGATTGAAATCACCGGAAATTCGAAGAAAGGAGGACATGATTGATACGAATTCATGAGTTCACAGTCCTAGCGCCGCAAGCACCGAAATCGACCGCTTTGCCTGATCCAACTCACCAATTCGGCTCCCAAGGCCCGTTTCAAAATTTCCTGCTGAGCGCGGGCGACTGGGGATCGCCGAAGCGCCAATGCAGATCGAGCGCCCGGGAGATTCCGATGCGCGGACCGGCAGCGGGTTTCACCGCTTTTCCGAGCTGGATTCCGCAACCATCTGCCCGCAGGAAGGTTGTGCCATGGGTGTCTCCGCCGATGCCGAATGCGCGGGTGAGACGGCCCGGTCCAGCGGCAAGCTGGTGATCCTTCACGCCGGCACGCCGGGATCGCATGAGATCGAGACCGGAAACGGGTTCCAGTGCCCGGAAGAGGACGAACCCGGAGCGTTTCCCACCCTTCACGAGGATATTGAAGAGCCAGTGCACGCCGTAGTTCATGTAAACGTAGGCATCGCCGGCGGCGTGGCTCTCCACGAAGGCCCGAGTGCTCGGGCGAAACCACGTGTGACAGGCGGGGTCGTTCACGGAATCATAGGCTTCGGTTTCCACGATGCGGCCGACGCAGCCGTTCAAGATGAAATGGCAGCCGATCAGGCGTTTCGCGCAAGTGACCGGATCCTGCATGAAAAAATCCTCGAAAACCGGCTCCATGGCCCCGATGCCAGCGCGGAAACACGCGGTTCGCAAGCCCGCGCTTGATTCGCTGATTGTCCGCCCCAAAGCTGCGGGCATGCCCGACGCCGTTTACGTGCGCGACGCCTTCGCCCGCATCGCCGACCGCTATGTGCTCACCAATCACGTCCTGAGCTGCGGCGTGGACATCTGGTGGCGCAAGGTGGTGACCGCGCGCATCCGCAAGTGGAAACCCCAGCGCCTGCTCGATGTGGCCTCCGGCACCGGCGATCTGGCGCTGGAAATCCAGGATCAATGCCCGGATTGCGAGGTGATCGCGTCCGATTTCTGCGCCGAGATGCTCGCCCATGCTTCCAGCAGGGGCATGCAGAAAACCGTGGTGGCGGACGCGCTGAACCTGCCGTTTCCCGAGCAATCCTTCGATGTGGTGACGGTGGCCTTCGGATTGCGGAACATGGCGGACTACCCCTCCGCGCTGAGTGAAATGCGGCGTGTGCTGAAACCCGGCGGACGCTTGTTGATCCTCGATTTCTCGCTGCCCGACGGCATCCTCCGCACGCCCTACCGTTTCTATCTGCACCACGTGCTGCCGCGCATGGCCGGAGTCCTGACAGGCCAGAAGGACGCCTACGAATACCTCGGCGGATCGATCGAGCAGTTTCCCTCGGGCGCGGGCATGACGTCTTTATTGGAAAGCTGCGGTTATGAAAACCCCGACGCCACTCCCCTCACCTTCGGCGTGGTGACGGTGTATGAAGGAACCCGCCCCCAGTGAAACACTCCACCACCATGCCAGCCCGCGAGGCCGCTCGGGGACTCGCCCACCGTCTCAAGGCGGCCGGACACCAGGCGCTCTTCGCCGGAGGCTGCGTGCGGGATCGCTTGTTAGAACATAAGCCGAAGGACTACGACATCGCCACCTCGGCCACGCCCGCGGAGGTGACGAAGTTGTTTCCCGGCTCCAATGAAGTGGGCGCGCACTTCGGCGTGGTGATCGCGAAACACGGCGGCCATCACGTGGAGATCGCCACCTTCCGCACTGATGGGAGTTACAAGGATGGGCGTCGTCCGGAGAGCGTGACGTTTTCCACACCCGAAGAAGACGCGAAACGCCGCGATTTCACCATCAACGGCTTGTTCGAGGACCCGGAGACCGGCGAGGTCATCGATCATGTCGGCGGTCTAACGGATTTGAGGAACGGCGTCATCCGCGCCATCGGCGATCCCAAGGCGCGCTTCGAGGAGGACGGGCTGCGCCTGCTGCGCGCGGTGCGTTTCGCGGCGAGATTGGGATTCACCATCGAGCCGCGGACGGATGCCGCGCTGAAGGAATGCGCGTCCTTGTTAGACCGGATCTCGCCGGAGCGCATCCGCGATGAGTTTTCCAGGATCCTCACCTCGCCGCGCCGCCGGGAGGGAGTCCAGCATCTGGTGGACACGGACTTGATGCGGCACTTCCTGCCGGAGTTTCTTGAAACGATCGGCTGCGAACAACCGCCGGAATGGCATCCGGAAGGTGACGTGTTCACGCACACGCTCATCATGCTGGAGATGCTGGAGCCGGACGCGCCGCTGGAACTCTGCCTCGCGGTGCTCCTGCACGATATCGCCAAGCCTCCCACGCACACCATCGATGAAACCGGCCGCATCCGTTTCAACGGCCACGACGCGCTGGGCGCGGAAATGGCGGAAACCATTCTCCGCCGCCTGCGCTATCCGAACCATGTGATCGCCGCCGTCGTGCCGATGGTCGCGCGCCACATGCAGTTCATGAACGTGCAGAAGATGCGCACGGCGAAACTCAAGCGCTTCATGGCGGAGCCGACGTTTCCGATGGAGATGGAGCTCCACCGCGTCGATTGCGGATCATCGAACGGCTTTACAGACAACTACGAGTTTCTCCAAGCCAAGGAAGCCGAGTTCGCCGCCGAGCCGCTCATCCCGGCACCGCTCGTCACCGGGCGCGACCTCATCCAACTCGGCCTCCAGCCCGGGCCGAGGTTCAAGGAAGTGCTGGATCTGATCCAGACCGAGCAGCTTGAGGGCCGTTTGAGCGAGCGGGAGGAGGCGATTGTTTTTTTGAAGGAATTGCTGTAACGCTGGTCCATGAATTTCCTTCGGTGCTTTGTAGCGCTCGCCTGCGCGGCCTCGCTTCAAGCGGGACAAGTCGCGGTTCCAAATTCGCACTCACCGGACGGCCATTGGTCGCTTGTATTTGATGAGCCTGAGACGGATTCATTCGTTTTCCGGGCAAAGTGTTCGGAAACGGGGAAAACCATTGCGTTGCTGCCGGACTCCATGGCGGCGGGCGACGACAAGTTGATGTTCGATTGCATGGCGCATGCCGTTCAGAATGTTCGATCAAAGGAGATGGATGCGGATTCCTATCACGTGAGCTGGAATCGTGATGCCACGCTTCTCGCCATCGAAGCGGGTGCTCACAAGTTCGCCCACTTCCTGCTCTTCCGGCGCGAGGGCGAGCGATTTTCAAGAATCGAGGTCCCGGTGGATTTCAGCGGGAAACTGATGGGTTTTGTTCGCGAGAAGTCACCGAAGATTCACAAGATGGGAGTGAACCGGTTCCGTGAGAAGGATCCGTTGTTCGGGGAATACCCCCGGGTTTGCCTACTGGATGATGGTTGCGTGGCCTTCAGCACCTATGCGGCGCAGTGCTGCGGGGATTTTCAACATTTGCCCGACGATCTCCAGGAACGTGTCCACAACCGCCCCGATCTCTATTTTCTCCTGCGGCTTCGCAAATCGGGTCCCGCGGTGTTTCTCGGTTTCTGCCAATGAGTTTCCAAGACTCCGGCAATCATCATTCCCGATATGTGATGATTTGAAACACTCCGAAAACCCGATAGTCCCGCTCGTTGTTCGTGATGATGTGGCGGATCCCGGATCGGTGGAACGTGGTAGCCAGCAGAGTGTCCAGCAGTCGCTTCCGCCCCAAAGCGTGGCGCTGAAGCCAGGCGAGAAAATCAATGGCTGACTCCCCGTTCGGAAAAACCCGGACCACTTCGGCAGCTTGCCACCAGTGGTTGGCCCGACGAATCGCCTCTTCCATCTGGAGGGGGCGGGGCATGCGTTTCCCATCCGTCACGATGTGGATGAATTCGGCGAGAGTCTGTGGAGCCAAGGCAAGATCATGGCCGCTCGTCAGAAGTTTCGTCAGCAGGGCATCGGCCTGAGAATGAAACGGGTGATCCCGGATCTCCGCCGCCACGAGGAAATCCGTATCAATCCCGTGTGTCATCGAGCATTTCCTCCAGTAAATCGTCTTCCGCCGTCACCGCTTGGATCGGCCCACCCACACTTGCGGGCTGCCGGTCGCGGAGCGATGTCCGACGCTGCATGTGCTGCTGGCGATACAGCTCCATCGCTTCTCGAATCAGTTCGGATGCCTTGCGATCCACTTTTCGGGCATACTGCCTGAAATCCTCGTAAACCGGCTCGGATACATTGATCGTGATGGTTTTCATACTGTTCTTGTAATGTATGAATTCCCTGCCGTCAATCTCGCTTCCACGGAACAATCCCTTGATCGCACAGCCGCCCTCGCATACCTCAGTCGCCTTGTCGCAGCAACCCGGGGACGAGACGTCCCCTCTCCTTACTGATCCCATGTCCCAAACCATCCCCGTCGAGCACACCGATCCGATCAACGCGCAAATCCTGGCGATCTCCGAGGATCTGGTTTCCGGATTCCAGCGAGAGCCGTTTCATGTGATCGCGGAGAAATCCGGCGTGCCGCTGGAGACGGTGCTGGTGCGGATCAAGGCGATGCTCGAAGCGGGGATCGTGCGCCGGGTGCGGCAGACGCTGCTTTCCACCAAGCTCGCGCACGGCGCGTTGGTGGCGTGGAAGGTGCCGGAGGAAAAGCTGAACGACGCGTTTGATTTCATGGCGAAGGAGGATCCGTTTTCCGGCCACGTGGTGATCCGCTCGACGGACACGGAGGTTTCTGGATCGGGCTATCGTTTGTGGACGACGCTCAAGGTGCCGGTGGGCGAATCGCTGGATGATCACGCGAAGGCGCTGATGCGACTGACCGGCTGCACCGAATATCTACTGATGCCTGCCAACGGCGTGTTCGCCCTCGGCGTGGGGCATGTGCGCCGCAAGACGATGGAACCCGGCGACAAGGCGGACGAAGCGGCGACGATGATGACCACCGCCACGGTGGATCTCACGCCGGAGGAATGGAATGTTCTGTTAGCACTGAAAGAGGAACTCACACCCGACGAAGTCCGCGCGAATCCCTGGGACGGCCGCGCCGAACTGGCGGGTGTTTCGTTGGAGCGTTTCTTCGAAGTGGCGGAAACGCTGAACGCGAAGAAAGTGATCGGCCGTTTCTCGACCTTTCTCGAACACGTGAAACCCTCGTCCAGCGGCGAGCGGGTCACGCGTTTCAACGGGCTCTTCCACTGGGCCGTGCCGAAGGGCCGCGAAATCGAAGGCGGCGGCGAGGTGGGCCGGCATTACTGCATGACCCACTGCTACTGGCGCGAAGGCGGGCCGCAGTTTGGAAACGTCAACATCATGGGCGTGGTGCACGGCACCGAGAAGGACCGCGTGCTCGCCCACAAGGCGGCGATCGACAAGCACCTCGAGTCCGTCGGCATCCCGGTTTCCTACACCAACGTCTTCTGGGGCGGACGCTCTGAGATCAAGCC
>DAISZP010000263.1:0-7979 GCA_036824745.1 Luteolibacter sp. | reverse complement strand
TCGATCCGGCTCCGATCATCAGCCGGTTGGCGCAATTGAACGAACCGCCGCGGAGATTGAGGATGCCGATGCCTTCCTCGCCGACAAGGACGTAGTTGTTGGATTGGGTGGATGTGATCGTGCCGGATTTGAGATCGAGCATGCCGTGGCTGCGCTTCTTGTTTCCCTCGGCGTAACGTCCGAGCGAGAGGAAGCCGGTCACACGGATGTTTCCTCCGTCCAGCTCCAGGATGCCGGTGCCGTATCCGCCGACCTGGAGGTTCCAGGAATCCGTCAGCGATCCGCCTTTCATGATCCAGGCACCCCATGTGTCGTGGGTGCCGGGGAGTCCGCCGCCGATCCGCGTGTCGAGCTGGCCTTCTTTGGTCATCGATCCGCCGCTTTGGAGAAGGACGCCGGAGGTGCCTGGGTTTTTCGCGAGAAAGAGTTCCTTGTAGTTGAGGCTGCCGCCTTCCACGCGCACCACGCTTTGGCCGGTTCCCGATTCGCCGATGTTGAGATGTCCGGGACCTTGGATGTCGATGTTCGCGGAATCCCGGATGGTGAGAGTTCCTCCGTCGTCCATGCCGATGGTGAGCCTTTCGCCGAGTTTCGTGACACTCCGTCCGACCAGCACGACGGAGCCGTCCGAGCGGATCTCCGTGGGGCCGTCGATCAGGCCCTGGTTTTCGAGGATTCCCGAACCGTTTTCCTGAAGTATGGCTCCGCTGTGCGTCATGAATCCGGATTCCGACAAGGTGAGGATGCCGGTGCCGCGTTGCACGATGCTCCCGCTGCCCGTGAATTCGCCGTCGATGACCGCGTGGTCCGGCCTGTCGAACACGAGCCTGCCCGGCGCGGAAACTTTTGTTAGAGAAACCATCGGCAGCCGCACTTCCTGGCCGCCGCCGAGCACCAGGTCTCCGGCGATGACGTGGATGGTTCCGTTGTAGGTGCCGCCATCCCCCTTGAGCAGGACGGGGCCGGAGCCGGTCTTGAAAATCGAACCCCGCCCGTGGATCGAGCCGCCGATGCTGAGAAGCTGCCTGGACTGGTTGATCACCTCCGTGTCGGAAACGATGGTGATCGGCGCGATGACTTCATTTGGCGGGGACTCCGGCGGTTGCGTGATCACCGCGGGGCCGCCATCGCCCGAGTCCATCGCGATGGTGCCGGTCTTGTCCGCTTCGAACTTGATGGACCCCTTTGCCATCGTGGAGCCGATGTTGAGCGCGCCGAGCGTGATCGGCACGGCGAAGCGGATCCACTGGTCGCCGTGGATCGCGCTTGAAAAGGTGGCGGTGCTGCCGGAGCCGTTGGGATAGGCTCCGCCGGTTCCCGTTCCCCACTGGTCGCGGCCGTCCTCGTTGGTGAAGCGGTGCTCGCCCGCGGTGACAGGCCGCCACATCAGCGCGGGAGTCGGGCGGGCGAGTTCGAGTTTGTCAGGACCGGCCAGATGGTTTCCAAGAATCTCGCTCTGGCTCAGCGCGTGATTGTAAACCCGGAACTCCCGGATCACCCCGCGGAAGTTGTTATCCGCGGAAAACTCCGAGCGGCCGATCCAGACGTTGACGTCATCGATGGTTGACGGCCCTTCTCTATCAGGAATGACCTCCATCAGGAGCCCGTTGCGGTACCAGTGCCATTCCGCCAGATGTTTGTCATAGGTGATGACTTGATGGAACTCCTGTCCGTATTCCGAATCCGGATAAGCGGCCGGGTCGCGGTCCGGTCCGCCGTTCGCCAGGCTGCCGAAGGACCGGGCGAAACGATTGATCTGCAGCGAGCCGACGTTTCCAAACAACGTGAGCGTTTCCGATCCTACGAAATGGCCGCCTGGTCCTGTGATTTCGCCGGTCTGGTTGGTGCCGATGGACAGGATGCGTGACCACACCTGCGAGTTGGTTTGCGTGGCCCAGAACTCGATGGTCAGGTTCTCGTGCGCTGAGATCAATCCATTGGGGAAATCCACATAGGCTTCCGTCATCGACGATCCGCCGGGAAGCTGCAAGCCGCCGCCGTCAAACTTCGCATGCGCGCCGCGGACCACCGCGATGAGTCCGCCGATGCGGTCCGGAATCAAGGTGCCATCCGAAGCGGTGCCAGCCTCCCCGTTGAATGAAAACCTGTGAACCGGCGCCTGTTTCAACGCGCTGGCCGCAAGTCCCGGAAACATGACCTTGTCCGTCTCGAAATTCCGCCGCACTTGCTCCGCCTTCAGGCATCCCGAATGAATCCGCACCCGGCCCAGCGCTCCGGAGAACTGGGTGAACGGACCTTCGATGGTCAGATCGCCGCGGATCTCGGCACCAAGGTGGATGGGCAGCATGTCATGCGCGTCTAACAAACCGACGGGCTTCGAGTTTTCCGCCTCACCATCGACATAGACGGTCTGCGTCTTGCCATCGTACGTGTAGGTCAGCAGATGCCACTTGCCCGCCTCCGGAACTTTCTCGAATCCGGATTCGTAGGAACCCCAGCGTCCGATGGCACCGAGTTCCGGATCGGTGCCGTAGCGGAAACCAGCCAGGCTCAGGTCCGGACGGCCCCAGCGTTTTCCCCACGAGACGACGGATTCCTGCTCGCGGATGTTTCCCTGATAAACCCAGATCTCCACCGAGTGTTTCGCGCCCGGAGCATGCAGCGCGGCGGTCGTGAAAGGCCCCACGAAATAATCCCCGTCGCCATCAAACACCACCGCGTTCGCACCGGCCACCGTCTGGCGCGTCGGCGATCCCTTGGGCACGAAATCCCCTGGGATGCCCGTGCCCGGCGTGCGCTGGTGCCACTTGCGAGAGTCGAACGCGAAATCGGACGCGTCCAGGTCGATCAGAAGCGAGCCCGCCACCTCGATCGCCGCGCCACAAGGCAGCAGGCAGGCGAACCATGCCCCTGCAAGTCCACAGGCGGAGCGAAGCGGATTTTTGATCATGAACAGCGGTGTAGTCGATGCTGCGGGGCGCGGGCGGGATGTCAAGGTGCTGTTATGGGTAGCCTGCCGGGATTCCTGCCCTCACGGGTTTTCGAAAAGACCGGGAAAACTAGTCTTGAATCCCCAAACCTCCCAGCCCCCCCGTTCGGGTGGATGAAACTGGATCGTGGACGGGAATGTCCCGGTTTCACCCAAGCGAATGCCGTCTTTCCGGTTGGCTGATGGATGGCATTTGCTAGCTTCGAATCCATGAAACCCATCGAACCCGAGGATTGGCCGCGCATCGTCCGGCCGGGCAGCAGGGTGTTCATCGGCGGCGGTGCCTCGGTGCCCTTCGCGTTGGTGGATTCGTTTCTCTCCGCCGCGGATCAATTCAAGGATGTGGAGATTGTTCACATCCACGGACTCGGTGGCTCGCCGTGGATCGAGCCGGAATACGGCGACGTGCTGCGGACCAATTCGTTTTTTCTAACACCCGAACTGCGGGAGGCTGTCGAGCGCGGGCAGGCGGACTATACGCCGTGCCCGATGTCCGAGGTGGCGTCCTTGTTCCGCAATGGTCCCTTGCCGTTGGATGTGGCCTTGATCCAGGTGAGCCCGCCGGATGAAAACGGCGATTGCTCGCTCGGTGTCAGCGTGGACGTCGTCAGGGCCGCCGTTTCCTGCGCCCGGATCGTGGTGGCGCAGATCAATCCGAAGATGCCGCGCACTTGCGGGGAAACGGGAATCCCTATCAGAAAGATCGGCCATGTCCTCCATGCGGCGAAGGCGCTGCCGGAGGCGGATAAACCATCGCTGGATGAAAGGCACCACCGGATCGGCCGCTACGCCGCGCAGTTGGTGGACGATGGCTCGACGATCCAGCTCGGCCTTGGCAACACACCCGAGGCTGTCGCGAGGGCTTTGAAAAAACACCGCCACCTCGGCATTCACAGCGGTCTGTTCAACGACGCGCTGATGGATTTGGTGAAGTGCGGTGCGGTGGATGGTTCCCGCAAATCCTTCCGGCCGGGAAAAATCGTCGCCAGCCATGTGTTGGGAAGCCGCCGGCTCTATCAGTTCGTCGATGGCAATACGGACCTCGAACTTCATCCCAGCGATTGGGTGAACGATCCGGCCCGGATCGCGCGCAATGACCGCATGGTAGCCGTCAACGGAGCGCGCGAGATCGATCTGACAGGACAGGTGGTCCGTGACTCCAGCGGCCATCGTTTCTACGGAGGCATCGGTGCCTTGCAGGACTTCATCCGCGGAGCCGGACGCAGCAAGGGCGGGCGGCCGATCATCGCGCTGACATCGACGTCCGATGAGGACGGCCGCTCGCGCATCGTCGCGGGACTTGAAGCCGGCAGCGGTGTCTGTACAGGCCGTGGGGATGTGCATTACGTCGTCACCGAGTTCGGCGTGGCCAGCCTTCACGGGCGTAGCATCCGCGAGCGGGTCGCTCGTTTGGTGGAGATCGCGCATCCGGATCATCGCGAGGAGTTGCTGGCCGGGGCGATGACCCGCGGCTGGCTGCCGAAGTTTTTCACGATGCCGCCCACCGAACCTGGCGTTTCCGAGACGGGCGTGGAAAGCGTGTGGGTTCGTTTCCACAAACAACGTTTCCTGCTCCGCCCCCTGCACCCGAGCGACATGCGCGGGCTCCAGGAGTTCTTCTACTCGCACGATGAGGAAACCGTTAGGCTGAGATACGGCTATCAGCGCGACCGCATGACCGGCGAGTCCGCCTACAAGCTCGCTGCGGTGGATCAGCGGAAGGATCTCGCGCTGGGATTGTTTGAAGAGATTCACGAGCGGCAGGAATTGCGTGCCATCGGGCGATATTATCTCGAACCGGATGGAGCGCGAGCGGAGGTCGCCTTCGTGGTTCACGAGGAATGCCGCCACCTCGGCATGGCCGGTTTTTTGTTAGGCGAGCTGGCGGAGATCGCCCGCAAGCGGAAGATCAGGAGCTTCTGGGCCAGCGTGCTTCCGGAAAACCGGGCGATGGCCGGCCTCTTCATCGCCGCGGGCGGTGTCGAGGCTCCATCCCATGGCGGTGATGAGAGGGGTTTTGAAGTTCCCGTCGCGAAAATTCTCGCATCAAGGCCCGCGTTCCTGAAACGAAAACACATCCAACGCTTCGAATGAACGGAACACCGCGCAGAATCGGCATTCACTTCGATGCCAAATACGACCGGCACGACACCGGGCCATGGCATCCGGAATCCGTGACTCGGTATCGCGCGCTTTCAGCGGCGCTGGAGGACTTGCCGGAGTCGTTTGCCAAAGTGCCGGGCCGCGCGGCCACCGTGGCGGAGGTTCTGTTAGCCCACGAGGCGTGGTATCACGACGTCGTCTATCAGGATGTCGAGAGTTTCGCCGACCAACTCCGCACCGGCGATACGGCGATCTGCATCCACAGCTACGAAACGGCCCTCGAAGCCACCGGTGCGATGCTGGAAGCCGTGGATCTCGTGATGCGCGGGGATCTGGATTCGGTGTTCTGCGCCGTGCGTCCGCCCGGGCACCACGCCACCGCCACGCGGGGCATGGGATTCTGCATCTTCAATCATGTGGCGATCGCCGCCCGCTATCTTCAGAAGAAACATGGACTCAAGCGCGTGGCGATCATCGATTGGGACGTGCATCACGGCAATGGCACCGAGGCGATCTTCATCGAGGACCCGGGCGTGCTCTACATCTCGCTCCACGAACAGGGAATCTATCCGTTCACCGGCCAGGCCACCGAGAAGGGCAGGGGAGCGGGCGAGGGTTTCACACTCAACATTCCCCTGCCGGGAAACTCGGATGGCGAGGTCGCGTTGAAGGCATGGGACGAGCGGATCACTTCCGCGGTGGATGCGTTCCAACCGGAGTTTTTCCTCATCTCCGCCGGATTCGATGCCCGAGAGCACGATCCGATCGGCGGGTTGCGATGGTCGGACGAAACCTTCGCGGAAATGACACGCCGTTGTGTGGCACTGGCGGAAAAACACTGCGGCGGACGCATCGTTTCCATGCTGGAAGGCGGCTACAACCCGGCGGGCCTCGCGTCCGCCGCGGTGGCTCATGTGAGGGCCATGGTTTGAATTTCGGACCGTCCTTCCACTTGGCATGCGAACCTTCACCTGATAACCAGACCGCGTGTATCGGAATCTCGATCCCGAACTGATTGTGGAAACGGTCCGCAGGCTGAAGGATCGCGTGGAAGAGCGATTTCCGAAATCCGGCCTCGGGCAGGTGGCTGCGGAACTGCACGATGTGGCCCTCGATGTGGTGGCGCGCACGGACAGCATCAACAAGCCGCACATCATGTTGCGAGCCGCCAGCACGTTGACCGTTCTCGGGCTGATTGGCGCGCTCGCCGCCCTGCTTTACAAACTGCGGCTCGATCCGGGCGAGTGGACATGGCTCTCGGTCATCCAGGTGCTCGAATCCGCAATCAACGACATTGTCCTGTTAGGCGCGGGATTGTTTTTCCTGCTCACCTTGGAGGCTCGAGTGAAACGCCGCCGCGCGCTCAAGGCGATCCACGAACTCCGCGCGCTGGCCCACGTCATCGACATGCACCAACTCACCAAGGACCCGCACGTGATGCTCGATGACGGTCCGCGCACCGCGGCCTCTCCGCTGCGCAGGCTGTCGCGCTACCAACTCGCGCGTTACCTCGACTACTGCAGCGAGATGCTTTCCCTGCTCGGCAAGCTCGCCGCGCTTTACGTTCAGCGTTTCGACGATCACGTGGCGCTCGCCGCGGTGGACGGCATCGAGGATCTCACCAACGGCCTCTCGCGCAAGATCTGGCAGAAGATCGCCATGCTCGAGGGCGGTGAAAAAGCCGGTCACTGAACCGGCGGCTTTCCTTGCCAAGCCGCGCCGCATGTGGTTGCTGGCAGGCGCATGAGCGAGGAAAACGAGTCGATCCATCCGCTGTCCGAAACCGAGAAGCGGGACCTGCAATGGCTGCAAGAGGTCTATCAGGGGGATCACCAGCGGCAGCTCACCTGGCGCGCGGTGCTGACCGGCGGATTTCTCGGGATGTTTCTCTCGATCTCGAACCTCTACACCACGCTCAAGCTCGGCTGGGCCTTCGGCGTGGCGATCACCGCCTGCGTGATGTCCTACGTGCTGTGGAACGGCTTCCGCGCCTTGTTTGGCGGCCGCATGTCCCAGATGTCGATGCTTGAAAACAACTGCATGCAGAGCACCGCCAGCGCGGCGGGTTATTCGACCGGCGGCACCGTGGGCAGCGCCTTCGCCGCGCTCTATCTGGTGGAGGGCCATCACCAGCCGTGGTGGGTGGTCACCGGCATGGTATTTCTAACGGCGGCGCTCGGCGTGTTCCTCGCCATCCCGATGAAACGGCAGATGATCAACCAGGAACAACTTCCGTTCCCCAGCGGGATCGCCGCGGCGGAAACGCTCCGCAGCTTGTATTCCGAGGGAAAGGAAGCGATGCGCAAGGCCCACGCGCTGATCTGGGGCATTGCGATCGGAGGCGCGTTCGGTGTGTTGAAGAATCTTGAGGCGGTGGCCGGGACATTCGCGCACAACGCATTCGGCAAGGCCGCCGGTGCGGTGCACAAGTTGCTGCCGATCCCCGAGTTGATCCCGTTCAAGATCCGCGTTTTACCGAAGGAAGTGGGCATCACCGGATTCGGCTTCGAGCCCGGCGTCCTGATGATCGGGGCGGGCATGATCATCGGCCTGCGCATGGCGTTCTCCATGCTGTTAGGATCCGCGATCCTTTGTCTGATCCTCGCCCCGGTGCTGGTGAGCCAGGACATGGCGCAGGCGGGTGCCGAGCATTTCAAATACTCGATGTGGAAAACCGGCGACCTGCTGGTGACTCCGCGCCGCTGGGGCGTGTGGGGTGGCACGGCGCTGATGGTGTTCTCCAGCCTCACCGCGTTCGCCTTGCAGTGGAAGACGCTGGTCCGCGCGCTGCGGGTGAAAAAGAACGGTGCCGCATCCCCGACGGCGCATCTCGAAGTGCCGATGAAATGGCTGTGGATCGGATTGGTGCCGATCACCATCGGACTTGTGGTGCTGATGAAGATCGCGTTCCAGATCGGCATCCTGT
>DAISZP010000262.1:0-7982 GCA_036824745.1 Luteolibacter sp. | reverse complement strand
GGACGATGAATGGCTGCTGCAATGCGACTTTTACAATGACGGCGATTTCCTGATCGATCGAAGGCTGATTCGGTCCATGAGAGAGATATTCACAGCTCCGCCGAAAGATTTCACCGGCAAATGGACGACCTACTTCGTCAACGGCAACACCTGCCATGAGATCAACTTGAAAAATGGCCGCTACCTTGGGGATTTCACCGCATACCACCCGAATGGGAAACCAGCCTATGTTCAGCACTACGGTGACGATGGAATCGATGGTGAAGAAATCGGCTACCACCCATCGGGCAAGGTTGCTTACCGAGGCCAACACAAAAACGGCAAACAGGTTGGAACTTGGACTTGGTATGACGAGGACGGAAAGGTCACATCGACGCGCGAATCTCCTTCGCCGTGAACTGATTTCAACTCACTCCGCGCTCTTCTTCCGGATCTCCAGCAACCTCTCGATGGCCTCCACGCGCTCGACGAGCTTGGGCAGGCGGCGGAGGGTGGCGCGGTGCCGCATTTCATCATTGTACGGCCTGGCGGGAGAGCCGGAATAGGTCTGGCCGCCGGGAATGCTGACGGATACCCCGGTGCGGGCGGCGAGCATCGCCTTGTCCCCAATGGTGATGTGGCCGGCGGTGCCGACCTGGCCGCCGATCGTGACGTAATTGCCGACCTTGGTGCTGCCGGAAATGCCGGTCAGCGCGACGATCAGGGTGTGCTTGCCGACCACCACGTTGTGGCCGATCTGCACGAGGTTGTCGATCTTGGTACCCTCGCCGATGATGGTCTTGCCGAAGCGAGCGCGGTCGATGGTGGTATTGGCGCCGATCTCCACATCATCGCCGATCTCGACGATGCCGACCTGGTCGATCTTCACGTGTTTCCCGTTTGAGAACTGATACCCGTATCCATCCGAGCCGATCACCACGCCGGGCTGGAGGACGACGCGGTTTCCTAACAAACACCGCTCGCGGACCGTGACGTTGGCCATGATGTGGCAGTCGTTTCCAAGCACCACGTGGGCGCCGATGACGCTGTTAGGCCCGATTTCCGAGCCATCGCCGATCACCGCGCCCGCCATGATGACGGCTCCGGGATGGACGCAGGTTTTTTCCGGATCGAGCGAGACGGTGGGATCCACGAACGCGCGCGGATGCACGCCGGGAACAAAAGACTTCGTGATCTCCGCAAAGTGCCGGACCACGGTGGAGAAGGCTAGGGTCGGATTGTCCACCGCGATGAGGGCCGTGGTTTCCGGACCATCGGTCACTCCCCGGGGGACGATGACGGCGGCGGCCTGGGTTTCCAGAAACTGTCCGTGGTATTTCTCGTTGCCGAGGAAACTCACGTCGTGCGGACCGGCCGCATCGAGAGCAGCCATGCCGGTCAGAGACAAATCGAGCCCGCCCCGGACGATGTCACCATCGATCCATTGGGCGAGCTCGGAAAGCTTGAGGGCTACGGCCACTCGGAGGTTGTTGAGAAATTACTGATCCTTCGCTTCGCCAGCCGGAGCGGCGTCGGGCTGCGGGATTTCGGGTTTCTCATCACCAGCGGCAGGAAGCGATTCGGCGGGAGCATCCTTGTTGAGGCTCTTCAGGAGGCCGGCGGTGATGTCGGTGGCGTCCTTTGTGTAGAGCAGGAAGGGGACCTGCGAGGCGCTGAGGCCGGACTTGTCGAAAACGTAGTCGTAGTTGTCCTGCTTGGCCTGTTCTTCGACGAGCTTGCGGATTTCCTCAAGGATGCCCTTCATGCGCTGCACCATCTTCTCGTTGAGGGCGGCGTTGCGGCGTTGAAGGAACTCGCGGCGCTCGCGGTCGAGGGCGACACCCTCTTCCTTCTGGGTCTGCCAATCGCGGAACAAGGTCTGACGCTTGGATTCGTTGACGGACGGATCATCGATCTGCTTCTTGAGGCCGGCGAGGTCTTCCTCGATCTTGCGGATGCGGGCGAGGCGCTCGTTGTTGTCCTTCTGGATGCGGGCGCGCTCGACGTTGATCTGCTTCTGGGCCTCGTTGGTGCGGTAATACTGCTTGAACAGCTCCTGCATGTCCACGGTGGCGATCTTGAGCTTGCCGTCCTGCGCGGAGGCGAATGTGACGAGGGAGACCGCAAGGATTGCGGAGAAGAAACGACGGATAAGTGTCATGGGATGATGGGTCGGGGTTCTGAAAGCGTTGATGCTGCGGAGGCTGACTGGAAAAAATCGGGTCGTCAACGCTCATCCGAGCGCCGCCAATGCGCCGGATTGTCAGTCGTTTTTCTTGATGATGGCCTTCCGGAGCTTGAGGTATTCCTTCTCGGTGACGACACCCTGGCGGTAGGCATTGTCCAAGTCCGTGAGCTGGCGGCCCACGCTGGCCTCGTTGGTGCTTTGTAGCTTGGAGCTCGAAATGCAGGAGGGCAGGCAAAGGGAACCCGCGGCGAGCAGGATGCAGGTGGAAACAACTCGGGTGGTCATGGCGGACAAGCATCCCGGAGCCCCCGGGACGGGCGCGAACATGCGCAAAAACCGCGGTTTTGCAAGGGTTTCCACCGGATTGCCCATTTGCGATCCGCCATTCATCGCCATTCGCACGCAATCCGGATCACCCCGTCCAAGCCATGGAGGGACGCGAAGAAAAGCACGGCCGCCAAGGCTCCCAGCATCACCGGAAGGAGCTTCGAAGGAGCCGCCGGCCGCGGAAAATCCGGTGTCACCCCGGCGGCGATCATCCGGTCATACAAGCTCGGATGCGTGGCGTTCGCCGGAATCACCGCCGGGATCAGGTTCGCCTCATGGATCTTTTCCAAGGCCCGTGCATAGACTCCGTCCTCGTGTTCGCCGCTCTTTGCCTCGGTATCCGCCTCGTGTTCGAACCTCCGGGAAACCCTCGCCAACAAGCGGGCCACGGCGACATGCAGCAGGAAAAACCCGAGCCCCACCAGCGGCAGGGCCGAGCGCATCGCCGCCGGTGCCAGCCCGATCATCACCAGACTCGGCAAGCCCGCCAGCAACATCCAGCGGATCGACGTCCTGCCCCTGAGATGCCCCAATTCATGCGCCGCCACGCTGCGCACTTCATCCTCATCCAGCACCCGCATCGCCGAGACCGTGAACGCCACATCCCTCGTCCACGGAAATGCGAACGCGTTCACACTCGGCAGATCCACTTCAAACACATGCCGGATCTCCACCCCCTGTTTCTCCGCCTGCTCGCGGATCATCCGGCTTCTATCAGGATCTTCCACCGGCCGCAGCAATCCCAAAGTCCGCAGCACCCGCACCGATCCGCCCATGACCAGCACCAGATCGAGCACCAGAAACCCGGCTGCAATCATCCACGACCTCGCCACCAAGCCGTCGCTCCACGTCAGCGCCATGATCAGGAAAATCGTCGGCGCCCCCGGAAACAAAAACGACCGCGCCACCCATCCACGCATCCACCCGCATTTCACCACCTCCGGCACCCTCAGCCCGCGCGTTGCCAACCTCGTTCCCAGCGAACACCCGAAACCCGCCGACACCGCCGAGATCACACCCCACCCGAACGAATCCTGTTTTCCCGGAACCAACGAAAACGCGAACACCACGATCCAGATCATCGAATACATCCGCGCCACCCGCACATTCCAGTATTTCAACGCCACCACCGACCAATGCGCCCCCTCACCCAAGCGCCGCATCGGCAGCGAACTCATGCCAAGCACCAACCAAACGACCACCCAGGCGCAGCCAAACGGCAACACCCATCCCCGCAGCAACACGTTGAACATCGCATCCCACATGATTCGCGCCTACGCCTACAGCGACCGGTCAGGCGCGGCGAATCATTTCGGCGGAAGATGGAGCGACCAGGCCGGATCCGTTAGTCCGAGACCGATTCCGCCTGGCTCCCATGCGGAACCCGAGTCTGCTGTTGCAAGATGCTCTTCGAATCTCCGCGCATGATCTCCGGCCGCACTAGGAATAGGAACGATAGACACGAAGTTTGAAGAAATCCGATTCCGACAACCAACAAACTCACTATCAGTTTCATCAATGATTCCTATTTTCCACCCTTGTTCCACACAAGGCATTTCCGTCACCGCGCTTACGCCTACATGGACGCGTCTGGCCGGGCGAATCATTTCGGCGGGAGGTGGTGTAAGCGCTGATCGTGGATCGGCAACATCAAGGCGACTTCCTCTGTTTCTATTCTCCATCAAAAAGATTTGGGTCGATAGCGGTCAAAATCGTCCGGTGAGACCTTTCGATCCAAAATTCCCTTTTCTAACTCCTGTTTTCGCCGCTCCTCAACTCCAGCGCAGGATTCGTTCAGCTCCCTTCTGACCTTTTCATTGGAAATACGGCCCGTCCATTCTCTCACCTGCTCCAAATCCCCAGCCCGTAAAGCCTCACGCGCAACACACTCGCGGAGTTGCTCCCGGGTTGGCGCGTCAAATTCCGGCAGGAGGGCCTCAATCCTGGCCACACAGGTTTCCGGCGCATCCCTGCGCATTCTCTCATAAACCTTGGCCAAACATCCGTAGCGCTCCTTGACTGGAACCTTCTCAACCAACGTTCGCACGGCCCGATTCGGATCCTCGTCAGCCATCTCAACAATGATCGCATCACGAATTCCCTCATAATCCTTTCTTGGAAGATCGGGTTTCTTGCGTTCCAACAGGTCAAAATGAGCAAACGAATCGGATCCTCCAGCACCTGCAAATATCGAACCAGCAGTCGAACCATTGAGCCACGCGTCAGCCACCAACTCCACGGTCTTTTCCAGCAGCTTCGAACGGTCTTCCCTGTTCCCCGAAGTGAATTCGAGCCGATTAATGAAAGATCGCTCTGCCTGCGTCCTTTCCTCCGGTGATCGGAATGCAAGGGAATTGAAATCTAACTCACACAGCTGATCAGCGTCCGCGTAGGAGAAGATATCGTACATTGCCGCCTTTCTATCCTCGGTGCCATTCAAACTACCAATCCGTGCCATTCTCTCTGTCGGCGAAAGTTCGCAGTATCTGAACCAGCTGGAAATCTCCCCCTGACGCACCACTCCAGCGATCGGGCTGATGAGCTTCCAGGCCTCCTCCGAGAACCCGTTCTTAGAAAGAAGCATAATCACCGTGGAACAAAACGTGGACCGTTTGCCCTCGCTGGTGATTTCCTTCTCCGCCCTCGATAGCAAGATTTCCGCTTGAGGTGGCGTGGGTTTCAGTTCCAGCAGAGTCTTGAAGTCATCCAACCTCATGTTGGCAACATCCACCGGAGCTTGATTCTCCACGGTCGCCGGCTTGGCCACTTGAGGTGCCGGTTGCGATTGTTTCCAAAGCAGGAAACCCACCGCGCCTAACAAAGCCACCGTCGCCGCCGGATGCGCCCACTTTTTCCAGCGGCTCCGCTCTCTAACAAACCCTGACTCCTCTTCAAGCGCCTCCACCGCCGTGCGGAACTCCGCGGCGGTTTGGAAACGTTCCGCCGGATCCTTCGCCATCGCGCGCAGGACCATGTCGTCGAGACGGCGGTCGGTGCCCGCGCGGCGGGAAGGAGCGAGCATCTCCGCGGTGGGGCGCTCGCCGGTGAGCATTTCGTAGAACACCACGCCCAGCGCGTGGATGTCCGCGCGGTGATCGGCGGCGGCGTTCGGCAGCGTTTGTTCCGGGGCCGCGTAAGGTGGCGTACCGGCGGGTTCTCCGGAACCACCCATCAGCGCGGCGATGCCGAAGTCCGCGATGCGCACCCGGCCGCCCTTGTCTAACAAAATATTCTCCGGCTTGATGTCGCGATGGACCACGCCCTGCTCGTGGGCGTATTGCAGCGCGTCGCAGATCGGCGGCACGATGGCGAGCGCCTGCTCGGGTGCGAGTTTCCCCTCGCTGACGAGATCGCGCAGGTTCACGCCCTCCACGTATTCCATCACGATGTAGAACCATCCGCCGGTTTCGCCGAAGTCGTGGATGGTGACGATGTTCGGATGATTGAGCTTGGCGAGCGTGGCCGCCTCGCGGGCGAAACGCGCGGCGAAGCGTTCCTCGCCGTGTTTTTCCGGCGCGAGGATCTTGATGGCCACCACGCGGTCCAGCGACTTCTGCCGTGCCTTGTAAACCACACCCATGCCGCCGCGGCCGAGACATTCGAGGATTTCGAAACCCGGGAAACGCCCGGCGATTTCCTCCGGAGACGGCGGCGCGGAAACAAACGCGGGTTTCCCATCCGTGGCGAGCGTTTGGGAAACCATCGCCTGGCGCAGCAGGCAGGCGGCGCAGAGCGAACGCGGCGATCCCGCAGGCAGCGGCGCTCCGCAGTCCGGGCAAACGTGTGATGATGGCATGGCAGACATGGTTCCGCCCGTTCCTACAACAAGGGTGGAGAGTTGTTACCGGATCATTTCGCAAACCACAAGCCGCCCCGTTCACCCGGCCAGCACGGCGAACAGCGCCCGCAGTTCCTCGTCCACCTGCGAGCGATCCACCAGAGTGCGGCCGATCTCCTCACGCAGAAGCTGGCGGTAGCGCTTGCGCAAACGGTGCACCGCCACGCGCGCCGCGCCCTCGCTGATGCCCAGGCGGGCCGCGAATTCCTGATAGGAAATCCGCTCCGTGTCCGCGGTGAGGCAGGGTTTCAACACCTCAAAGGTCAACTCCCCACCTTCCGCGCGGCAAACCGCTTCGAGCCGGTCCAACGTGGCGTCCAACAAGGCATGCGCCCATTCCCGGTCATACAGGAGATCCGGGCTCCTCGAATCCGCCGGTTCGTCGATCAGCCCCGCTTCCGCGCCCTGCCAGTCGAACGAAACGAGACTCGCACCGCCGCCGCGTTTCTCCCTGGCTCCCCGTTTCCACTCGTTGATCATCCAATGGTTGAACGAGGCTAACAGAAACGTCCTGAACCGCCCCTTCGCCCGATCCGGATGACGCAGCGCGTCGTTCTCGATCAACCGCGCCATGAACCCCTGCACCAGATCCTCCGCATCCTCACGCGGCTTTCCCACCCTGCGGGCATAGCGATAAAGCGGCGGCCAGTAGGTTTCCAACAACTCCGCCAAGGCTATCTCCGCCCGTGTGCCATTTCCCGCCGCCCGGCCGACCAAGGTCCACCGGGTGGTGGCGAAGGACGCGGGCGCGGATTCGGTGGGTTTCATTCCGAACCTGTTTACCACATCGGGCGGAGGTTGTTACCGACATTCTTTTTTCAAATCGTTCCCCCTCCCTTCGGGTTGGTTCACAAACGTCCGCCCGCGCTCCATCTTGCGGTCATGCCGCCCGGATTCACCTGCGGCCGTTTCCATCCGAACCCATGAAACGCATCTTCCTCACGCTCCTCGCCGCGCTCACGGCCATCACCGCCAGCGCCGCGGAGAAGCGGCCGCCGAATTTCATCGTGCTGCTCATCGATGACATGGGCTGGGGCGATTTCTCCTGTTTCGGAAACAAGGAAGCGCAAACCCCGAACATCGACCAACTCGCGTCCGAAGGCATCCGCTTCAAGCAGTTCTATGTCAACTCGCCGATCTGCTCGCCCTCGCGCTGCGCTCTAACCACCGGCCGCTATCCGCAGCACTGGAGCATCACCTCGTTCCTCGAAAACCGCGCCAGCAACCAGCGCCGCGGCATGGCCCAGTGGCTGGATCCCAAGGCACCCACCCTCGCCCGCTGCCTCAAGCAGGCCGGCTACGCCACCGGGCACTTCGGAAAATGGCACCTCGGCGGCCAGCGCGATGTGAACGACGCCCCTTCTATCAGCTCCTACGGCTTCGACCAATCGCTCACCAACTTCGAAGGCATGGGGCCGAAACTCCTGCCGCTCGCCATCGCACCGGGCGACTCCAAACCGCACAAGATCTGGGCGGAGGCCGTGAACCTCGGCGGCCCGGCCACCTGGATGGAACGCTCGAAGATCACCACCGGCTTCATCGACGCCGCCATCCCCTTCATCGACGCAGCAGCTAACAAAAATCAGCCGTTCTACCTCAACCTCTGGCCGGCCGACGTCCACTCGCTCTTCTGGCCGCCAGTGGACCAGT
>DAISZP010000261.1:0-8013 GCA_036824745.1 Luteolibacter sp. | reverse complement strand
TATTCTCCGCCGTCCTCGTCGCCCGAGCGACCCTCCCCATGACGGCTTCCAATCCACCTTCCAAAACCACCAACGGTCTCTTCCCATCCCGGGAAGATCGACCGGAGGCGGCAGCGTGTCAGGAGCCAATCCGAATCCCCCTCCCCCTTTGCAAGCTGACTCGTCCACGGACTTCCTGATCATCGGCGCGGGCTTTTCCGGCCTGGTCATCGCCGAACGACTCGCCTCCGCCGGATGGAAGTGCGTGGTGGCGGATCGTCGTGACCACATCGGGGGAAACGCGCACGACCGCATCGATTCCGCCGGCGTGTTGATCCATCCCTACGGGCCGCACTATTTCCGGACGAACTCGCAGCGCGTGGTCGAATATCTTTCGCGGTTCACCGGCTGGCACGAGGTTTCCTATCATATCAAGAGTTTCACCCGCGGACGATATTGGAGTTTCCCGATCAACCTGAACACCTTCGAGGAATTCATCGGACGGGACTCCACATCGGAGGAGTTCGCGGCCTGGCTTGAGGAAAACAAGGTGCCTGTGGAAAAGCCTGAAAACTCGGAGGATGTGATCGTTTCCCAAGTCGGAAGCGAACTCTATCAGCTCTTCTTTGAAGGTTACACGCTCAAGCAGTGGAAACGCCACCCGCGCGATCTGGATGCCTCGGTCTGCGGACGCATTCCGATCCGCACCAACCGCGACGACCGCTATCTGACGGAGAATTTCCAGGCGCTGCCCGCCAAGGGATACACGGCGATGTTCGAGAATCTGTTAGCCGCCACGCCGGGCATCGAACTGAACCTCGGCATTGATTTCACCGAGGCGAAAGCGAAGTGGAACTTCAAACATCTCGTGTTCACCGGTGCGATCGACGAATATTACGGCCATTGTTTCGGCCCCCTTCCCTACCGGTCCCTGAGGTTCGAGCACGAGTCGTTCGACTCGGAGCAACTCCGCGAACGCGAAGCGGAATCCGGCAAACCGGGATTCTGGCAACCCGCGATGCAGGTGAACTATCCGGACGCGGAAGTGCCGCACACGCGCATCGTCGAGATCAAACACGCCACCGGCCAGGAAACCCCGAACAGCACGATCGTGCGGGAGTTTCCGAAGGATTGGACCCCGGGGGACGAACCCTTCTATCCGGTCCCGGCGGCGGACGCGCGTGCGTCCTATCAGCGATACGCCGCGCTGGCGGACGCGGAGCCGAACACCAGTTTCATCGGCCGCCTCGCGACCTACCGTTACTACAATATGGACCAGGTGACGGCCATGGCGCTCACTGAGGCGGATAAACTGTTAGCCACTTACGGAACACCCTGATTTCCCTCCAACATATGAAACGCATCTTCATCGCAGGTCACCGAGGCATGGTCGGCTCCGCGCTCGTCCGCGAGGCGGGTAAACGCGGCGGATACGAGACGCTCACCGCCACGCGCTCCGAACTTGACCTCCTCAACCAGCAGGCCGTCTTTGATTATCTCGCACAGGAAAGGCCGGACACCGTCGTGATCGCCGCGGCCAAGGTCGGCGGGATCCATGCGAACTCCACCTATCCGGCGGATTTCATCTACGAAAACCTCGCCATCGCCGCGAACCTGGTGGAAGGCAGCCGCCGCGCGGACGTGGGCCGGGTTCTCTTCCTCGGATCCTCCTGCATCTATCCGAAAATGGCTCCGCAGCCGATGCCGGAAGATTGTCTTCTCACCTCGCCGCTCGAAGTGACCAACGAAGCCTACGCGATCGCCAAGATCGCCGGACTGAAACTCTGCCAGCACTACCGCGCGCAGCACGGGCTGATGTACCACAGCGCCATGCCCACCAACCTCTACGGCCCGGGCGACAACTACCATCCGGAAAACTCCCACGTGATTCCGGCACTCATCCGGCGTTTCCACGAGGCGAAGGAACGCGGCGACGCCTCCGTCACCATCTGGGGCACGGGCACTCCGAAACGCGAATTCCTCCACACCGACGACCTCGCGGAAGCCTGTTTCCATTTGTTAGGTCTGGAGAATCCCCCGGACTGGGTGAACGTCGGCACCGGCGAGGACCTCAGCATCCGCGAGCTCGCCGGACTCGTCGCCGAGACCACCGGGTTCAAAGGTGAAATTCTAACCGATCCGACCAAGCCGGACGGCACGCCGCGCAAGCTGATGGACATTTCCCGCATCAAGGCCACCGGATGGCAGCCGAAAGTTCCGTTCAAGGATGGCCTGGCCGCTGCCTATCAGGATTTCCTCGCCTCGCTCGAAACCGGCGCGGCCCGACTCTGAATCTCCAACAAACCAACCTCCCCAACCGCCAATGAAAAAAGCACTGATCACCGGAATCACCGGACAAGACGGCTCCTATCTCGCCGAGTTCCTGCTGGAAAAAGGCTACGAAGTCCACGGCATCAAGCGACGCGCCTCGTTGTTCAACACCGCGCGCGTCGATCACATCTACGAGGATCCGCATGTGGAGAACTCACGCTTCAAGCTGCACTACGGCGATCTAACCGACAGTTCGAACCTCACCCGCATCCTCAGCGAGGTGCAGCCGGACGAGGTTTACAACCTTGGCGCGCAATCGCACGTGGCCGTTTCGTTCGAGGCACCGGAATACACCGCGGACGTGGACGCGATCGGCACGCTGCGTTTGCTGGAGGCGATCCGTTTCCTCGGGCTGGAGAAGAAGACGCGTTTCTATCAGGCGTCCACCTCCGAGCTCTACGGTCTCGTGCAGGAGATCCCGCAGCGTGAAACCACGCCGTTCTATCCGCGTTCGCCGTATGCGGTGGCGAAGATGTATGCCTATTGGATCACGGTGAACTACCGCGAGTCCTACGGCATCTACGCCTGCAACGGCATCCTCTTCAACCACGAGTCCCCGCGGCGCGGCGAGACCTTCGTGACGCGCAAGATCACCCGCGGCATCGCAAACATCGCCCAAGGCCTCGAATCCTGCCTGTTCCTCGGAAACATGGACTCGCTGCGCGACTGGGGCCACGCCAAGGACTACGTGCGCATGCAGTGGATGATGCTCCAGCAGGAGTCCGCGGAGGACTTCGTCATCGCCACCGGCAAGCAGATCTCCGTGCGTGAATTCGTCCGCATGTCCGCGGCGGAAGCGGGCATTACCGTCGAGTTTTCCGGCGAGGGCGTGGACGAGATCGCCACCGTCACCGCCGTCACGGATGCCGTGAAGGCACCCGCGGTGAAAACGGGCGATGTGATTGTCAGAGTGGATCCGCGCTATTTCCGCCCGGCGGAGGTGGAGACTCTGTTAGGTGATCCGGCCAAGGCGAAGGAGAAACTCGGCTGGGTGCCGGAAATCACCGTCGAGGAAATGTGCGCGGAAATGGTCGCCTCCGATCTGGACACCGCCCGCCAGCACGCGCTGCTCAAGTCCCACGGCCACAAGGTGGCGGTGGCGAAGGAATGAGCGAAGCCCTTCTCTCAACCTCCCGATCATGAAAAAAGTCTTCATTTCCGGCTGCTACGACATCCTCCACGCCGGGCACCTCCAGTTCTTCGAAGAGGCCAAGGCGCTCGGGGATCACCTCGTGGTTTCCTTCGCCTCATCCGAAGTGCTGTGGTTTCACAAGCGCCGCAAACCTTCGATTCCGGACGAGCACAAGTTCGCATTGCTGCAAGGCATGCGGGTGATCGACGAGGTGGTGATCGGCCACGGGTTGGAGGAAGGCATTGATTTCCGCGAGGACTTCATGCGCGTCCGTCCGGACTTCCTGGTGGTGACCGAAGATGACAAATACGCGCCGCTGAAACGTGCCCTGTGTGAGAAGGTCGGCGCGGAATACGTGGTGCTGCCGAAGACTCCGCCGAAGTTCGAGCCGGTGTCGACGAGTTCGATCGTGCGATGGGTCCAGGCTCCCACGGAAGCGCCGCTGCGTGTGGACTTCGCCGGCGGCTGGCTTGATGTGCCCCGCTTTTCAAGAACGGGAGAGTTTGTCGTGAACTGTGCGGTTTCGCCGTTGGTTTCGCTTCGAGACTGGCCCTACGAAAAACAAGCGGGACTCGGCGGCAGCGGCGCATGGGCGTTGCTCAACGGCAAGGATGGCGTGGACTCGGAGATCGATCTGGGCGTCGGCTGGCAGGATCCCGCGGTGATCCGCGAGACGGGACTCTGCGTGTGGCGCCCGGGACAGAAGCCGGTGCTCGATTTCAAACACAACGGCGACTTTCTATCAGGCCGCATGGCGATCTTCTGGACCGGGAAACAACACGACACTCCGGGCGTGGTGAACCTGCCGCGCGACTACGACAGGATCGCACAAAGCTCCCGGGTCGCGCGCGAAGGCGCGCTTCACGCGGACATTCTTCAGCTCGCCGAAGGCGTGAGGATCTATCACTCCACCCAGCTCGACGAAGGGATGGAAACTCTGCCGGAAATCGATGGCGCGATCGCCCACAAATACTGCGGCGGTGGCTACGGCGGCTACGCGCTCTATCTATTCGAGAAGCCCTCCGCCAGAGATGCCGCCATCGGCAAACACGCGGAACTCCGGACCGTGGAGCCGTTCTGCCGGGTCTGACAAAACCCAACCTGTTTTCAAACCGCGCATGGAAACCGTCTCCGTCATCGGTCTGCCGCTTGCCGCGACCACCTACGCCGGCGCGGTAGATTGGATCCTGGAGAAAGCACTGGATGCATCCAACGTGCATGCCGTGGAAGCAGCTAACACCCACGTCGCCGCGCTGCGGAGGAGTGACCTGGCGTTTCGCGAAACGATGGACCGGTTCGACCTCATTGTTCCGGATGGCATGCCGCTGGTGTGGGCGATCAATTCGCAGTTGGCCGATGGGAAAAAACTCACGGATCGGGTTTACGGCCCCACCTTGATGTTGGAGACGCTCAAGGCGACACGGGACCGCGGAGAATTCCGCCACTTTCTGTTAGGAGGACGGGAATCCACGTTGAGGAAACTCGAAGATTCTTTCGGCGGGCGTTTCCCGGGGAGCGTGATCGCCGGTTCCTACTCACCGCCGTTCGGGGATTGGCCGGAAGGCACATTCGAATCGATCTGCGGGATGATCCGCGATTCCGGAGCGAACCTGATCTGGGTGGGTCTCGGTTGCCCGAAACAGGAACATTGGATCGCGCGCCACAAGCACCTGCTGCCGCCCGGCGTGTATTTCGGCATCGGTGCGGCATTCGCGTTCCACGCCGGTGAGGTCCGCCAATCTCCGCGCTTGTTGCAGAAATTCGGCCTGGAATGGGCCTACCGCGTGGCCATGGAGCCGCGACGCCTTTTCAAACGCTATTTCACCTACAACTCTTTGTTTCTTTACTACCTGATCCGCGACAGGATCGTCCCGTCACACTGAATCCCGCACCACCCCACCCATGAAGATTAAGTCCATCTGCTGCCTTGGCGCAGGCTATGTCGGCGGCCCCACCATGGCCATGATCGCCGCGAAATGTCCCGACATCCAGGTGACCGTCGCGGACATGAACGAAAAACGTGTCGCCGCATGGAACTCGGACGACCTGCCGGTTTACGAACCGGGACTGGACGCGGTGGTCGCTTCGGCACGTGGCCGCAATCTTCATTTCACCACGGACATCCGCAACTCGATCGCCGCCGCTGACCTGATCTTCGTATCGGTGGGAACGCCCACGAAGTCCTATGGCATCGGTGCCGGACGCGCGGCGGATTTGAAATACATCGAATCAGCCGCACGCCTGATCGCCGAGGTATCCGAGGGTCACAAAATCATCGTCGAGAAGAGTACCATTCCGGTGAAAACCGCGAGCGCGATCCGCACGATCATCTCGGCGAATTCATCCAACAAAGCGACCTTTGAAGTGCTTTCCAATCCCGAGTTTCTCGCGGAAGGCACCGCCATTTCCGATCTGGAAAACCCGGACCGCATCCTGATCGGCGGCGACAACACGCCATCCGGCCAGGAAGCCTTGGAGGCACTCGTCTCCGTCTATGCCAACTGGGTGCCGCGCGAGCGCATCATCACCACCAACCTCTGGTCCTCCGAGCTCTCGAAGCTCGTCGCCAACGCCTTCCTAGCCCAGCGAATCTCATCCATCAACTCGATCTCCGCACTGTGCGAAGCCACCGGCGCCGATGTCGATGAGGTCGCACGCGCGATCGGCACGGACTCGCGCATCGGTCCCAAGTTCCTCAAGGCATCCGTCGGTTTCGGCGGCTCGTGTTTCCAGAAGGACATCCTGAACCTCGTCTATCTGTGCGAATCCTTCGGCCTTCCGCACGTTTCCGAATACTGGCGTCAGGTCGTGCATTTGAACGACTGGCAGAAATCGCGCTTCGTCGAAAAGATCGTCCGCACCCTCTTCAACACGGTGAACGGCAAACGCATTGCCGCACTTGGATTCGCCTTCAAGAAGGACACCAACGATACCCGAGAATCCGCCGCCATCCAGGTCTGCCGGGATTTGCTGCACGAACACGCGGTCGTCGCACTCTACGATCCCCAGGTGGAACCGGAGGCCATCCATCAGGACTTGAGGAATGCCGGCGTCCCGCAAGCGCTTCTCGATAGCAATCTGGAAATCCATAACGATCCCTACGCAGCCACCGAAAAGGCACACGCCATGGTGGTCCTGACAGAGTGGGACGAGTTCAAAACCCTCGACCTCGGCCGGATCCATGATCAAATGTTGAAACCCGCGTTTGTCTTCGACGGCCGGGCCGTGCTTCCCTCCTCTGCGCTCAAAGCCCACGGATTCGATGCCTTCGTTATCGGCCGCGGGCAATGAGGCCATCCGCATTCCCTTCATGAACATCCATCCCGAATTTCACCGTTTCCTCAATCGGGGAGACAAGGAGTCCCTTCTCAAGCAACGCGGCATCGTCATCTGGCTCTGCGGGCTTTCCGGATCCGGCAAGTCCACCATCGCCAATGCCGCCGAGCGCGTGCTGCACCAACAAGGCCGTTTCACCACCATTCTGGATGGAGACAACCTGCGCACAGGACTGAACTCCAACCTCGGATTCACGGATGAGGACCGCTTGGAAAACATCCGCCGTTTCGCGGAAGTGGCGAAAATCTTCGTCTCCCAAGGCATCATCACCTTTGTTTCCGCCATCACTCCAAGAGGCGAACTGCGGGACCTCGCACGGGGCCTGCTCGGTGAGGATCTCTTCGAGGTTTACGTGAAAGCCAGTTACGAGGCCTGCGAAAAACGCGACGTCAAAGGTCTCTACGCCAAAGCCGCTCGGGGTGAAATCCAGCATTTCACCGGCAAGGATGGCTCCTTCGAAGCACCGCAAAACGCGGATCTCGTGATCGAAACGGAGAAAACGACGGTGGAAGATGCGGCATTCGAGCTGCTGGAGGCGATCGCCGACCGGATTGCCCTGCCGTCGGATTGAATCCGGGGCAATACATTACAAACCCACCTTGTTTAGTAATTAAACTTGACCCGCCGGGTCTTGAATCCTACCTCGGCGGCCCGCGGACAGCCAGCAGGGTCCGTTTTTGCAACGTTTCAGCGTTCACCCACCGATGCCAAACTACAACCTCAGCCACCTCGACCAGCTCGAAGCCGAAGCGATTTTCGTTCTTCGTGAAACCGCCGCCCAATTTGAAAACCCGGCACTGCTTTTCTCCGGCGGCAAGGACTCGATCGTCATGGCTTGGCTCGCGAAAAAGGCCTTCTGGCCCGCCCGCATGCCCTTCCCGCTCGTCCACGTCGATACCGGCCATAATTTTCCTGAAACCATGACCTACCGCGACGAGTTCGTGGAACTCATTCGCGCCACGCTCGTTGTCGGCCTGGTTCAGGAGTCCATCGACACCGGCCGCGTCGTCGAGGAGAAGGGACCCAACGCTTCCCGCAACAAACTCCAAACCGTCACCCTGCTCGACACCATCGAGAAGCACCAATACGACGCTTGCCTCGGCGGCGGACGCCGCGATGAGGAAAAAGCCCGCGCAAAGGAACGCTTCTTCTCCCACCGCGACGACTTCGGACAATGGGATCCGAAAAACCAGCGCCCGGAGCTCTGGAACCTCTTCAACGGCCGCAAGAACCCC
>DAISZP010000260.1:0-8044 GCA_036824745.1 Luteolibacter sp. | reverse complement strand
AGAGCTTGGGTGGGTAAAATTTTGGACGGGCTTGTGGAAATTTACAAAATTTCTTGTGATATTTTAAAAAACCTAATAATCAATCGGCCGCGACCTTCTGGCTTTGTTCCGAATTCCCGCCAGAGGACGTGTTCTCCAGCCACCCTTATTCCCCTCCAAGCCATGTTTGAACCAATGTCCCGTTGGCTCAGAACCGCAGTTTGCGGGCTGATTCTCGTTTCCTCCGTTCATGCGGCCAATCCGCCGCCGACACAGGTTTTTTATGTTCCGTTTCCGGAAGACAACCAGTTGTCGGGATTTGCAGGCATCAATGGCGCCGCGGTGGACCCATTGGCGGTCTTCGTGACCTTTTCCGCAGCCACGGACAACACAGTGATTTACTACGACCACTGGGAGGATGGATACGAAAAGGACATCACGAATCCGACCCAGTCCACGACCCTCGTGTTCGGCGATGGAAACCCTGCGAACGGCTATCCTCCCGGAAACGCCGGCGACTTGATTCCCGCGGGGACCGTCTTCAGTCTTCGGAACTACGTGCAGTCCACCACGCTGCAATCCGTGCTGGACTACGACGCGCGGGACAAGGTGGCCTCGTACAAGCCCATTTCGCTGACGAAAACCTGTTTTCCCGCGTCCACCAATACGTTGATGGCCGGCTGCGTCGAGGTCTTCGAGCAAGGCTTGTGGGGAACCGAATACCGGGTGCCGGTGGGTGTGGACATGCCGACGACCACAGCCACCTCCACCTTGACCTATGATGCGGACATGTTCGGCTACACGGCCGTTTCGATCATGGCGGGCGCGAAGGCGTCCACGGTCCAGATCGATGCCGACAACAACGGGGCCTTCGAGCAAACCTTGAATCTCTCGGAAGGACAAACCGCCTACGTATCCGGCGTGAACAGCGGCGGACGCGTGGTTTCCGACAATCCAGTCCAAGTCGTCCTGTTCTGCGGCAGACCGGGATCCAACTATCAGAGCCGGGATACCTCGCTGCTTCCCACCTACCGCTGGAGCAGCAGCTATTACGCGCCGGTTTCGACTTCCTCCACCTATGGCACCTGCGTGTTTCTTTACAACCCGGGTGCCAGCGCCATCACGGTGTCTTACGATTACCGCAGCAGCACGAGCGGCTACACGACGGCCACGGTTTCGGTTCCCGCGGGTGGAAACGCCAGGGTCAATCTGAGCCCGGCCAGCGGCACTACGCATTACGGCGCCTATCATTTCTACACCACCGGAGGCACGCCACCAGTCTTCTACGCGTTCTGCGCGGTGGATGGAACGAACGCGACGAATACTAACAACCAAGCGTATGACGGCGGCTTCACCCTTGTCGGCCAACCGTCCCTCACCACCCAGGTCCTGGTCAGCCTCGGCATCGGACGGGATCCCTACTCGACCACCAATCCAACGGAGAACGGAAACCCGGTCTGGGTGACTACGGTCGGCAATGGCCACACGCCAACCACCGTGTATGTGGACTACAACGGCGACAACGCCGGGCCGAACACCGACCCTAACGGAAACAAATACGACGTTTCCTTCAATGTTCGGGAGTTGGAGCAGATGAAGATCTTCGATTCGGATGGCGATCAGAGCGGCATGCTCGTCTACACCTTGAATCCCTCCGTCAAGCTCGCCGCCGCATGGGCACAGGATCCTACGGTGGCCTCCGCTTCGCAGCCGGGGCTTGATGTTTCCACACTGCTGCCTCCCATCCGCGAGGGTGAGGGCGGAAAGAAGTCCAATCTCGCGATCGATTCCGACGGTGACGGCGCGGTCAGCGCGGGCGACACTCTCGAGTATGACATCCGCGGTGCGAACAGCGCCCGCGCCTCCATTCCCGGGCCGTTCAAGGTCACAGACAACCTGCCGTCGGATGTGAACTATGTCGCCGGATCCACCCGCTATCGGTTTACGGTCGGTGGAAACTGGCAGGCCTGGGTGAGCATTCCGGACGATGGGAGCGGCACTGCGTTTCCCCTCGATGGCACCGGCTACTCCATTCCGGGAAACCTTGGCATGGGCCAGCAGCTTCAAGTCACCTTCAACGCCACGATCAAACCAAAGAACCAACTTTCCTCCGCATCCATCACCAATACCGGATCCGTGGAAATCTCACCCTACGGACTGGTTCTGCCGATCAACTGGACGGACACCGTCTATGGCAGCATCGGTGACCGTGTTTGGATCGATACCGACGGTGATGGCATCCAGGATGCCGGAGAAAACGGCTTGCCTGGCATCGATGTGTTCATCGACACCAACAACAACGGCATCTGGGACACAGGCGAGAAGAAATCGACCACGGATGCGAACGGCAACTACCTGCTTTCCGGCCTCGAAGCCGGAACCTACACCGTGCGCGTGGACGCCGCGGACATCGCCGCCGCGAACGTCGGCTACGGCACCACCTATGATGTGGACGGCATCACGACCTCGAACGTCGCCACCGTCACTCTAACAGGCGCGGAGGACCGTGTGGACGTGGACTTCGGATACCGCATCGGGGCCAGTGTGGGCGACCGCGTCTGGATGGATCGCGATGGCGACGGCGTCCAGGAAAACGGCGAGCCCGGCATCAACGGCGTGCGGGTCTATCTGGATTTGAACTCGAACGGTTCCTGGAACTCCAACGAGCCCAACGCCATCACTTTCGGGGATGGAAACTACTACATCGGAAATCTGAGTGCGGGCACCTATTCGGTGAAAGTGGACACCACCACCCTTCCGTCCGGAACCACCCAGACCTTCGACCTGAACGGAGCGCTGGATCACGCCGCTTCAGTCACTCTGATCTCCGCGGAACACCGGGCGGACCTAGATTTCGGATACCGCGGCAGCCTGTCCATCGGCGACCTCGTGTGGGAGGACCTCAATGCGGATGGCGCGGTGAGCTTGGTCAGTTCCACCACCTACACGATCATCAACGGCAGGGTGGACATCAACAACGACGGCTCCACCAACGGCAGCGACGACGGTTTCATCGGAACCATGCGGATCATCAACGGCTACGCGGACATCGACAACGACAACGCCACGCCGGTTGACAACGACGACGACGGTTCCTTCCTCGGGCTGACCGTCGTCAACGGAGGCTTTGATGTGGACGGCTCCGGGACCATCTCGAATTCCGACGACGGCTCGGGTGTCTATCAGGTTTATGAAACCGGAATCGCCAACGTCCGGGTGTACATCGACATGGACAATGACGGCGTGTTCGACGCCACCGAACCGTCCGCGGTGACGAACTCGACCGGCGGCTATTCCATCACGGGGCTCTTCAACGGAACCTACACTGTCCGGGTGGACACCTCCACCGTGCCTTCCAGTTACGTCCAGACATACGACCTCACTTCGCCAGTCACCGACAGCAAGGCGACGGTCGTGCTCTCCGGAGCCAGCCGCACGGACGTGGACTTCGGATATCGCAATGACGCCACGCTCGGCGACACGGTTTGGAATGACCGGAATGCGAACGGGGTCCGTGATGCGGGCGAGCCCGGCATCGAAGGGGTCATCGTTTACATCGACGCGGACAACGACAACGTCTTCGACCAGGGCATCGAGCGATACGCGATCACCGACATCAACGGCTTCTATCAGATCGCGAACCTCGCCGCGGGAACCTATGCCGTGCGCGTCGAATTCAGCACGCTTCCCCAGGGCTGCACCCAGACCTACGATCTGGACGGTACGCTGGATCACGAGACCAGCCGCACTCTCACCACTTCGGAAAACGCCGTGAACGTGGACTTCGGATATCGTGCCTCCGCGTCCGTCGGCAATTTCGTCTGGAACGATGCCGATGCGGACGGCGTGCAGGATGTCGGCGAGGCCGGCATCAACGGCGTCAGGGTCTATCTGGACATCAACGGCAACGGCGTGTTCGACAGCGCGACCGAACCCTCCGCCACCACCGACGCGGCGGGAGCCTACACGATTGGAAACCTGCTTCCCGGAACCTTCACCGCGCGTGTCGATGCCTCCACGCTGCCCGCAAACTACGTCCAGACGTATGACCTCGAAGGAGCCTTGGATCACAGCGCCACCTTCTCGCTCAGCGCCGCGCAAGCGCGAACGGACATCGACTTCGGATACTCACAGCGTGTTTCCCTCGGCGATTTCGTCTGGAACGACGCGAACGCCAACGGCCAGCAGGATGTCGGTGAAACGGGCATCTCCGGAGTGACCGTCACCGCCTTCAACGCGGCCAACGATACCATCGCCGGCACCGCCACCACGGATTCCAACGGAAACTATTCGTTCACCCTGATGCCCGGCAGCTACTACCTGGTGTTCGATACTCCCGCCGGCTATGCCCGCACCCTCGCCGATCAGGGCGCGGACGCCACCGACAGCGACGGATCCGCCGCCGCGGGGCGCACGGCAACCGTCACGCTGACCAGCGGCCAGTCGAATTTGACTCTTGATGCCGGATACTATCAGCCTGCCACCATCGGTGACTTCGTGTGGAGCGACGCGAACGCCAACGGCCAGCAGGACGTCGGTGAAACCGGGCTCAATGGTGTTTCCGTCACCTTGTATCGCCCCGGTTTCGGTCCGGACGGCATCGCCGGAAACGGAGATGATGCCACCGCCGTCGCCACCACCACGACAGCCGGTGGCGGAGCTTACAGCTTCACCGGTCTCCGCCCCGGAACCTATCAGGTGCAGTTCGGAACGCTCTCTGGTTACAGCCGCACGCTCGCCGACCAAGGCGCGGACGCGTCCGACAGTGACGCGAATCCAGGCACTGGTTTGACATCCACGTTCGCCATCGCAGCGGGTGCGACGAACAACGCCATCGACGCGGGATACTATCAGCCTGCCACCATCGGCGACTTCGTTTGGAACGATACCAATGCCAACGGCCAGCAGAACGGCGGAGAACCCGGGATCAACGGAGTTTCCGTCACGCTTTATCGCCCCGGTTTCGGTCCGGACGGCATTGCTGGCAACGGAGATGATGCCACCGCTGTCGCCACCACCACCACGGCCGGTGGCGGAGCTTACAGCTTCACCGGTCTCCGCCCTGGAACCTATCAGGTGCAGTTCGGGACTCACGCCGGATTCGTCCGCACCCTTGTGGACCAAGGCGCGGATGCGTCGGACAGCGATGCGAACGTGGCTACAGGTTTGACCACAACGTTCTCCATTGCCGCGGGTGCGACGAACAACACCCTCGACGCCGGTTTCTATCAGCCCGGGACCGTTTCAGGCCATCTCTACATCGATACCAATGGAAACGGCACCCAGGACTCCGGAGAGCCGCATCTCGCGAATGTCGATGTCATCATCACCGATGTGAACGGTGCGATTCAGACCGTCAGCAGCGATGCGAACGGCAACTGGTCGGCCACGGTTCCTCCGGGATCGACCACCGCGAATGTCGATGAAACCGATCCCCAATATCCGACCGGATACACGCAGACCGAAGGCAATGATCCCACCACCGTGACGGCGCTCTCCGGCACGAACGTGAGCGCCGGAAACGACGGCTACTTCCTGCCCGGCGTCATCAGCGGCTCCGTCCTCGCGGACACGGATAACGACAACCTCGGAAACACCGGCATCCAGGGCGTCACGCTCACCTTGGTCGATTCCGCCGGCAATCCGGTGGACGGAAACCCAAGTCTCCCCGGCGTGCAGCCCGTCACCACGACCACGGCTTCCAACGGTTCCTACAGCTTCACCAATCTCCCTCCCGGCACCTACGGCGTGCTGGAAACCCAACCCGCCGGATTCCGCAGTGTTTCCGACAGGGACGGTGGAAACCTGGACGAGATCCGGCCGATCACCGTCACCGCGGGCGCGACGAACTCCGGCAACGATTTCATCGAAGAACAACCCGGTTCGATCTCCGGCCGCGTCATGAAGGACACGGACGGCGACAACGACGCCGATGATCCGCTCGCGGGAGTCGTGGTCCGCCTCCTTAACAGCTCCGGAAACCCGGTGCTGGACGGCTTCGGCCAGCCGGTGACTGCGACAACCGACGTGAACGGATACTACAGCTTCCCCGGTCTCGATCCCGGCAGCTATCAGATATCGCAGGACCAGCCGTCGAACTACAACAGCGTGTCCGATACCGACGGTGCGAACAACAACCGCATCGGCGACCAGACACCCGTCGTCGTCTCCGCCGGACAGAACAACGGCGGCAACGACTTCCTCGAGATCGAGCTCGGCGTCATCAGCGGATACGTCCGCACCGATGACGACAACAACGGCAGCGGCGACACCGGCCTCGGCGGCGTGGTGCTCAACCTGCTCGACGGCTCCGGAAACCCGGTGCTCGACGGCCTCGGTGCGCCCATCCAGGTATCCACCAACGCCTCTGGTTTCTATCAGTTCACCCTGGTTCCCGTCGGCACCTACCGTGTTTCGCAGAACCAGCCCTCGGGATACGCCAGCGTGTCTGATGTGGACGGCGCGAACAACAACGTCGTCGGCGACGAGACGCCCATCGTCATGACTCCCGGCCACGTGGTGGTGAACCGCGACTTCGTGGAAGTTGCCTACGGTGCCATCTCCGGATCGGTCCTCGCTGATCTGGACGATGACGGCGACGGAGAAGGCCCGCTTGAAAACGTGACGCTCACCCTGCTGGACGGCTCCGGAAACCCGGTGGACAGCGATCCTAACAGCCCCGGCGTCCAGCTTGTCACCACGACCACCAACAACCTCGGCGGCTATCGTTTCGACAACCTGCTGCCCGGCACCTATCAGGTTTCCGAAACCCAGCCCTCCGGCTACGGCAGCGTCACCGATGCCGACGGTGGAAATCCGAACATCATCGGAAACATCTTGCCCATCACCGTGAATCCCGGCCAGGAGGTCGGCCTGCGCGACTTCATCGAGATCGAGCTCTGCACCATCAGCGGCTACGTCTATGCCGGCATCACTCCGATGGGCGGCGTCACGCTCACGCTGCTCGATGAATTTGGAAATCCCGTGGACGGCGATCCGGACACGGCCGGAGTCCAACTCGTCACCACCGTCACCGACGGCTCCGGTTTCTATCAGTTCAGCGGCGTCCGCCCGGGCGTCTATCAGGTCGGCCAGACGCAACCATACGGCTACGACAGCTTCGGCGACGTGGACGGCGGGGACATCAACATCATCGGCGACGTCAGCCCGATCACCCTGCTGCCCGGCCAGAGCAGCTTGAACAACAACTTCGTCGAAACGCTGGACACCTGCCCTGACGATTGGGCGCACTGGAAGTTCCTGCATCCTTCGGAAACGCCTTCCGGCAATCCGGACCAGGACGCCTATGACAACTTCGCCGAGTTCGCCTTCGCCATGCCTTATGACGATGGCACCGGCAGCCCGTGGCTCGACCACACCGCGTGGATCATCCGCCCGTCCACCCTCGCACCCGGCACGCTCGAAGGCGTGTTCATCCGCCACAAGGGCGCGCCGACCAACGTGGTTTACACCCTGCAATACGCCGCGGACGCCGGTAACCCGACCGTCTGGCAGTCCCTCACCATCACGCCCACGATGATCACCACCGTGGACAACGGCGACTGCACGGAAACCGTCACCGTCCACGATATTGAGAATCTAACGGGCCTCACCGGCGGCAAGGGAGTTGTCCGCATCCAGGCGGATCTCGATGACGACGGAGGAAACGACGAGGTCGATCACACGAGCCACACCGAGCCCGAAGGCTGGACCGAGACCCCGCTCGAACTCTGCTGCCGCACCTACAACAACCCCTACCTCCGCGAGAGCGTCTTCACCGGCACCGTCAGCGGCGTGAGTGGCCAGACCCTGACCTTCGCCGTCAGCGGTGGATCGGCGGACCTCGCCCCGGTTCTAACCGGAGGCACCTACTACCTCGAAGTGACCTCCGGTGAAAACGAAGGCCATCGTTTCGACATCGCCTCCGCCAGCGGAAACACCATCACGCTCGCCAGCGACTCGAACCTCGAGTCCATCGCCGCGCCCTACAACACGAAAACCGGCGCGCCACCTTCCGATCTAACGGGCGACAGCATCGCCATCCGCCGCCACTGGTCGCTGGACG
>DAISZP010000259.1:0-8076 GCA_036824745.1 Luteolibacter sp. | reverse complement strand
CGTAAGGGCCGTAAACCGGATAACCGTCCGCCGACCAGGCGAGGATGGGCGAGTGTTTCGTCACCGGCGTGGCGCTCTCGCTGTAGGTCTTGGTGGCAGGGTTGTAGTCCACGTGGTCGCCGAGTTGATGGCGCAGGGCGACCGGCTGCACGTGATAGTGGTAGTTGTTTCCCGCCTGATGGGCGAGCGCCGGATCGAAGGTGACCAGTTCGTTCACATAGGCGTCTCGGTTCCAGATGCCGTCGCCGGTGAGTCCGTTGATCGGCGTGGCGTCCGTGGCGCTGGCGTTGACGTAGGAATAGGCGTCACGGTTGTCGAAGAACGAAACGCCGTTCACAAATCTCCCGATCGCGCCGAGTCCGGTGGACGTCTTGCTGCCGGGCACCGTCGGCGTGCGGGGTATCCGATAGATCACCGCGTTGTTCGACGGGAAGTTCGGGAAGTTCTGTGTTTTCGCCGCGTCGATGTACCAAGGTCCCATGACGTGCGAGGCCAGACCGGTGGTGCGGATGTAAACCCAGTTCGCCGAATAACAGATCTCGCTCACGTCCGAATACGTCGGCAGCGACTGGGTGCCGCTGCCGCGGCTCCAGGTGGTGGACGTGGTGCCCGCCGTTTGCGCCGCGCTGGTCTGATAGATCCGCGCGTATTGTCCGGAGTTCTGCGTGAACCACGCGGAGATCCGCGGGTCGGACTGGGCGTTGGAGCAGATCGTGGCGAGCCACAGGAGCCCGAGCGGGTGGAGGATGGGTGTTTTCATGGAGGCAGGCGGGAGTTTCGGTGGTGCGCCCATTCGTAACCGTGCCTGTTAAATCCGGATGAACGAGGGCCGGGAAAATTGTAAAGTTTCGGTAAAGTTCCGAAAGCAGGCTCCCTCACATCCGCCCGGGCACATGAAAGGCGGGAGACCGATGAACGGCTCCCGCCTTTGTGTAGTGTTTCTGGCCGGCGGCGGTCCTCCATACCGGAGCCGGGCAGAGACATCCAGCCCCCCCCGGGCTATGGAAATTCCACCGCGACGAGTCGTCCGAACAATTTGCCTCCGGCCGCCTTTGAAGCGGGGACGGTGATGACGATCGTGTCGGTTTCCGCATCCGGAGAATCCTCGGTGACATCCACGGTGATCGTGTCGGTGACGGAGTCCAGCGCGCCGATGGGCACGTCGCTGGCGGGTGACGGGAATGTTAGATCCGCGGACCATTGGAACTTGAGGTTCACATCATTTTCGGACACGTCCTTGCGTTTGAAGGTGAAGATCAGGTTTCCGGCGGATTCGGAAACGGTGGGCAGCAACGAAGCCGAGTTGCTTCCGGCGTTGGCGGGATTCGGTTCGCCGCCGAGCACGTATTCGAGGCCGTTGCTGAGGCCGTCGTGATCGGGATCGGCATCGAAGGCGGCATCGCCTCCGGTGAGTCCCTTGGAGGATGCCCAGGTATCGAATCCGCTGCCGGTGCTCGTCAGGGTGAGCACGCCGGTGGCTTCATCGAAGGAATAGGTTTTGGATCCGACGGTCTTGGTCCACACGTCTCCGGTGGCGGTCCACGCGGTGGCTCCGCTGATGACCTGGAAGCTGGCACCATAAGTGGAAGTCACGTTTTCCAAAGTCCATGTGCCGGAAGTCGTCGGCGAAGCGTCCATGGCGGTGGTGTCGATGTTGAAATCTCCGTTGATCGTGGCGGAACCCGCGCCGGAAATGCCGTTGCTGGTCACGTCGATGGCGAACCGGAGCTGGGCGTTGTCCGAGAGCACGAGGCTGGTTCCGGAGGCGATGGTGGTATTGCCCGTGTAGGTATTGACTCCTCCGAGCGTGAGCGTTCCGCCTGCGACGGACAGGCCGGTCTTGCTGGTGCCCGCGCCCACGGTGTTCGCGATGACGCCGTCGAAGGTGGAGGTGCCGGTGATGGCGAGCGTGGAGTCCGCGGTGGTGGAGCTGTTGCCGATGGTGGCGGCGTTCGGGCCCTTGACGATGCCTGCGAGTGATTGATTCATCCCCGCGAGGTCGAGCGTGGCCGCACCGCTCACGCCGACGGTCACCGTGGCGGAGGTGGCGATGCCGTTGTTCGCCCCGACGCGGGCGGTGCCGGTGACGGACATGGCGGAGTAACCGGTGCCGCCGCCCCAATAGGTGACGGTTCCATTGCGGTGGATGATCGGCACGGATGAAGTGATCACGCCTTTCACGTTGAAGGTGCCGCCCGAGGAAACATTGATGAAATGGCCGCCTCCCGCCGGGTTGTTGTTGATGGTGATGGGGCCTTCCAGGGTCGCGGTGCCGGCCACCGTGTTGGACGCTTCTAACAAGCCGCCGCCTTGCGGGCTGGTGTTGGTGCCGATGGTGATCGGGTTTGTCAGGGTGACGCCATCGCCAAGGCTGATGCGCACGCCGCCTGTGATGGCGACGGAGCCGCCGCCGAACGCGTTGGATGAGTTCGCCTTGAGGATGCCGCCGTTGATGGTGGTGCCGCCGGTGTAGTTGCTGTTGCCGCCGAGCGTGAGGGTGGAGGAGCCACTCTTGGCCAGCGCGAGGATCGATCCCGGGCCGTTGTTGATCGCTCCGTCATAGGTGCTGTTGGTGGTCCCGGAAATCGTCAAGGTGCCAGCGCCTGCGATGCCGCGGGTGATGATGCCCGTCGCCGCTCCGTTGAGGGCTTCCTTGGTGACGTTCATGTTGAGGTTCAAGGTGCCGTCCACCAGCAGCGGGCCGGTTCCTAGTCCTCCGGAATTCGCGTTGAGCGTGCCTCCCGCCTGGATCGAGGTGGTGGACGCGCAGTTGACGGCGCCGGTCGCGATGGTGCCGGTGGCTCCGGGAAACACGTCGATGCCGTATCCCGAGGATAGCAGGAGCGTCAGGGTGTGGGATCCTCCCACGGTCGCGCTGCCGGTTTCGAAGGTGAGGCTGTTGATGTTGGTGTCCGCGCCGAGCGTGGTGCTGGTGTTGGTGGCCGTGGCGGTGGAGAAATACACATCGGTGATGGGGCCTGGGATCTGACCGGTATCGGAGGTGCCGGAGCTGTTGTCCGCCCAGTTGCTGTTAGGCGCGAGCGAGGATTCGTTCCAAACGGAACTCACATCTCCATTCCAATAGGCGATGTATGGTGTGGCCGCTCCGGTCACGGTGAGGACGTAGTTGTTTCCTGAGATGGCTCCGCTGTAGGAAACGGGGAAGCCGTTGGTGGTCACGCCGCTGGTATCCAGCACGAAGCTGCCGCTCAATGGGGCCGAGGCGGTGATGATGTCATAGACGCCCACCGGGGTGGCGCCTGTCAGCTTGATGGTGTTGGTGCCGCTGGCGCTTGTGGTGCCGAGCGCGTTGATCTGGTCCGGAGTGGCATTGAGGCCGATGTTGAGAGTCGCGTCCGTGAGTGTGAGGTTGTTGACGGTCTGGCTGCGGGTGGCCACGCCCTTGCGCAGGTCGAGGGTGCCGGAGTTGATCGAAAGATCGCCGGTGCTCATCACGCCGGTGCTGCCGAGTTCGAGGGTTCCGCCGTTGATGGTGGTGGATCCGGTGTAGGTGTTGGCGCCGGTGAGCGTTTGTTTCGCCGTGCCGGATTTCACCAGGCTGATGGCTCCCGAGATGACTCCCGATGATGACTGGTCCGTGGTGGTGTTGAGCGTGAGCGTGGCAGCGCCGGTGGCGAGTCCCACCTTCACGTTTCCGCTGAGTCCGGCGATGCTCTGGTTGTAGGCGGTGGTGCCGGCCTGGTTGTTCAGTTGCAAAGTGCCGCCCGCGGTCGAGGTCACGATGCCGGTGGGCGAGAGCGTGTTGGCAGCTCCGACGGTGGCGATGGCGGAAGCGTTGCTGACATCAAGCGTGCCCCAGGTGTTGGAGGCGTTGCTGAACTCCCATTTGCTGGAATCGAGGAGTTGCACGTATCCGGTGGAGAGGGAGATCGATCCGGTGACCTTGCCGAAACTGTTGCCGGACCGGAACGCGAGCGTCGGTGCCGATGAGGTGAAGGTTCCCAAGGTGCTGTAGCCGATGTTTCCAGAAATGATGGAGGCGGCGGCCGCGCTGGTCCCGCCGGTGCCGATGGACGCGAAGCCGTTGGGGCTGCTGTTGTCCAAGGTGATGTTACCGCTCCATGTGGCTCCGGCGCCGAGACTGAGCACCGCGCGGTTGCTGCCACCGTTGCCGCGTTTCATCGTGAGCGCGTTGTTGATCGTCAGGTTCGTGTTTACGGACAGCGCGGCGCTGAACTGCTGACCGCCATTGATCAATACGGTGCCGCTGCCGAGCGCGGTGGAGCTGGCGGCGATGATGCCGACGCTGTCTCCCGTCTGGCTGATGATGGTGCCGCCCGAGTAGGTGTTGGAACCGGAGAGTGTGAGCGCGTTGGTGCCACCCACCTTGACGAGGCCGAGGTTTCCTTGGGCGGTGTTTCCGAGATTCACCGCGTAGGTCCGGGCCGCGGCCGTGGTGTCAAAGCCGATCATGGCACCAGCCGCGAAGTTGGTGGTGCCGAGCATGGTGGTGATGTTGCCATCGGTGACCGCGTTCGCCACCGCGAGACCCGCTCCGCCGGCCACCGAGTAGCTGCCGTTGGTTCCGAAGCCGGGTAGGGAACCGGTGCCGCCGATTGCGAGCACGCCCGCGTTGATGGCGGTGGGTCCGCTGTAGGTGTTGGTGCCGCTCAGCGTGAGCAATCCGTCGCCCGCTTTTGTTAGGCCTGCTCCCGCGCTGCCGAAGATCGCTCCGGTGTGTGTGACCGCGCTGTTCACCGTCAAGGTGCGGGTGGTGGCGCCCAGATCGGTGTTCGCGGAAAACGTCAGCGCTCCGGTGTTGACGGAGTCACCGAGCGTCACATCACCGCCGAGGGTGATGGAGCTGTATTTCCCGGTCAGGTTGCGGGCCGTGCCGCTGTTTGAGCGGAGTGCTCCGCCATTGATCACCAGCGCGCCGCCGGATCCCAGCGCGTTCACTCCGCCCACCGCGACGGTGCCGGCATTCAATGTGAATCCGCCCGGGTAGGTGTTTCCGTTTGCGAGGGACCACGTTCCGGTTCCATTTTTGATGAATCCTGTTCCGGCAGCGGTGGAAATGCTCTGGCCGGCGAAATCCAGGGTCTTGCCGCCGGCCACCTCCACGGTGGCGATGGTGCCGCCGGTGCCGAGCGTGCTGTTCGCGGTGACCGTCACGTTTTCATTGGCGGTGATGGCGCTGAAATTGGTCGTCGCCGAGGGACCCGTGATGGTCAGCGTCGTGCCGAGGTTGTCTTCGAAAATCACGCTGGATCCGGAAACCCAGGCTTCGGTGTAAGGACCGCCGGACACGCTGGACCATGTCGCGCTGGTCCAAGCCGCGGCGCTGCTGGTTTTCCAATACAAGGGCGCGGCGGCGAGCGGGTGGGTCAAGGCCGCGGCGAGCGGCAACGCGGCCGCGAACAGGTTGAATGAAGGTTTCATGGCGGATTCAGGAGATGACTGTGATTTCGGAATTAAAAAACGTCGATCCCGCATTAGTCCCTTGCCGCCACCGGGTGAAAGGGCATTGTTCGCATTTGCTGTCCTGAAAAACGGGACACTTGGCTCCATTCTTCCTGTTGTCACGGCATCCATGCACCCATTCCGTCAACGTTCGCTCATCGAGCAGATCGCGGATCATCTCAGGCTGGGATTCCGCAACGGGCATTGGTGCGGACAACTGCCCGGCGTGCGCTCGATCGTCGCCGAACTCGGTGTTTCCAAGTCCTCCGTGGAAGCCGCGCTTCGCCTTCTGGAGACCGATGGGAGCCTCGGATCCGCCGGGCCCGGCAAGCGCAAGCAGATCGTCACGCCCCGCGGAGATCGGGAAAAAGCCAGGTCTCTGCGTGTCGGCGTCGTGTTGTCGGATCCCCTTCGGCAGATCAATCTCCACTCCCAACAGCTCATGCTCGACATGATCCGCCGCACCGAGAACGCCGGGCACACCTGCTTCACCGCCGAGCGCTGCATGAGCGAACTCGGAAACAAGATCCCGCGCATCGCCCGCATGGTCGAATCCGCCAGTGCGGACGCATGGGTGGCCTACTCCGCCCCGCGCGAGGTTCTCGCCTGGTTTGTCTCCCGCTCGATTCCCGTAATGGCCGTGGGAGGTGGAGTCTTGGGGCTGCCCGTTGCCTGCACCGTATCGAGCATCGATCAGGCGATCCGTGATTCGGTTGGAAACCTCGTCGGGCTTGGCCACCGCCGCATCGTCGGGATCTCTCCTGACAGTTGGCGGCTGCCCGTTCCCAGCCACACCGGAAACGCCTTCCTGCAGGCGCTTGGCGAGCATGGCATCCCGCCCACCAGCTACAACCTCCCGGCCTGGGATCAGACGCGCGAGGGATTGGAGAAACTGCTTGAGTCACTCTTCCGGATCACCCCGCCCACCGCCTTGTGTTTCGTGAACCCGGCACCCTACGTCGCCGCGCTGGAATTCTTCGGCCTCATGGGCATTCGTGTCCCCCGGGATCTATCCGTCATTTGCATGACTACCGGACCGGCGTTCTCCCTGCTGCCACGCTGCCCCGCGCATTTCAACTGGCCCATCGAAGAGCATGTCCGCCGCGTGAGCCGGTGGATCAAATGCCTCGCCAAGGGCGGTGTCGACCTCGGGCAATTCACATTCCCCGCCACCTTTGAGCCCGGCGAAACCCTAGCCCCCGCCAGGACCCGCGCGCCGCGCTGATCCGATGCCGTGCCTCGGTGCGCAACCAGCGGATTGCCAAACGCCTCGCAATGGCGCACCCGGCATCGATGAGCCGGCACCCTCTCGCTCACCGGCTTCTGAGAGGGGAGCGCCTGCCTCTGGCGGCCATGCCCGATCCCTGCCTTCGCGGACTTCACCGATTGAGAGTCTCACCAAACCGCGCTTCGACTGTTGGAGTCCAAGCTTCAGCTTGTCTTCCCGCCCCCATCCGGCGGACCGAAGACAAGCTTGAACTCAGACCATACGGCTTCCCACGCAAAACTTATCTACTCATTCAAAATTCAAAAATCCCCAATCTCCCCCTTCCGCCAAACCCGCGCCCTCCAAAGTCCCACCGCTCACCCGGCACTCACATCACCCGCTGCATCACCGCATTGCTCCAGTCCGTGAAGCCTTCCTTGCCGCCGAACATGCGGAGGCGGAACAGATACAACTTGCCCGGCTTGAGGTCTTCCACCGGAATGTTGAGCGAACTCGAGCGCCGCACCGGGTTCCCGTAGGGTCCGGGCACGCCGTTCTCGTCCACCTCCGCCGCCTCCACCTCATAGAGTCTGGCATTGCGATCCGACTTCGCCGTCACCAGTGCCACGCCGCTGTGGCCGCGCACGATGCGCAGCACGCACGCCTTCGGCAGCGGTGCCGGCGTGCGGTTGCGGCTCATCGCCCCGAAGCCGCTGGAGAGCAGCGTGGGAAGATCGTTGCGGCAGGCACGCTGCACGTAGAAAGCCAGATTCCTGAGTTGATCCAGCAGCTCCTCGCGGCACCGGTTCTTCGCCGCCGTGGGCAGCTTGCCGCCGTCCGCCTGCGCCACCTTCGCCGCTTTGAACGCATCGATGCTCGCCCGCAGATCCGCCTCGGGCACCGGTGGCGAGTCATAGGCGGACTGCGCATATAACTCCGCGAGCACCGTGTTGGCGAAATTCGAGAGCCCGCCGTCCGGCAGCCTGCGAAACGAGAGTGATACCCGGTAGGTCGCGTTCATCTTCGTGGTCTTTCTGTTGGATTCGGTCTTTGCCGGCATGCCCGTTTCCGGAACACCCGGAGACGCTTGCCATGTTCCGTAGGCTAGCAGAGAGTTATGTTTCATGGCAATAACTGTCTTCACGCCGGGGGAGTTACGTCATCGCGTGTCGGCGGCCTGTTGACAAAAGTTCCGGAATTGGCACCTCCGCCGGAATCCACGGGCTTTCAGCCATTCCATGCCCGCCGATGCCTCATTCTTGTTAGGGAACCACCGCGCTCCGCGCCGCCGGAACGCAGGCTCATGTCCGGTTTTGGGAGTCGATTGTTTCCTTCCACCACCGGGTTTCCCCTCGCTCCGTCCCTGCCGCATGCCGCGGAAAGGCAGTGAAACCGCACGGAAAACCGACGATCCCAGCCCTTGAGACTGTCATTTTGGCTGCAAA
>DAISZP010000258.1:0-8102 GCA_036824745.1 Luteolibacter sp. | reverse complement strand
GGTCGGCATCGCCGGGGTCGGTGATCTTCACCTTGCGCAGCATCTGGCGGATGATGACTTCGATGTGCTTGTCGTTGATTTCCACGCCTTGGACGCGGTAAACGGACTGCACTTCGTTGACCAAGTGCTCTTGGAGCTCTTGAGCGCCGCAAGCTTCGAGCAAGTCTTCCGGAGACACGGGGCCTTCGGTGATTTGATCGCCGCGTTTCACCTTGTCGCCATCGGTGACGATGATGTGTTTGCCCATCGGCACGAGGTGATCGACCTGCTCGCCGGTTTCGGCGTCGGTGACGACCACGCGCTTCTTGCCGCGGACGTTGGCTCCGAAGGAAACCTCGCCCTCGATCTTGGCGATGACGCAGGAGTCCTTGGGCTTGCGGGCTTCGAAGAGCTCGGCGACGCGGGGAAGACCACCGGTGATGTCCTTGGTGCGGGCCACTTTCCGCGGGGTCTTGGCGAGCTGGATACCGCCGGTGACGATCTGGCCTTCCTTGACGGAAAGGTGAGCGCCGACGGGGATGGAGTAGCTGGCTTTGATTTCCTTGGTCTTCTCGTCGATGATGACGACCTGCGGGTGGAGGTCTTCCTTGTGCTCGGTAACGACCATGCCCTTTTTGCCGGTTTCCTTGTCGGTCTCGGTGGCCACGGTGATGCCGGGGATCATGTCGCGGAACTCGACCTTGCCGCCCTTTTCGGTGAGAATGGGCACGTTGTAGGGGTCCCAGGTGGCGACGGTGTCGCCCTTCTTGACGTCCTCGCCGTCCTTGATCTCGATGATGGAGCCGATGACGATGTTGTGGCTTTCCAGCTCAAGACCGGCCTTGTCACGGATGGAGACGGAGCCGTTTTTGTTGAGCACGACCCACTTGCCATCGGCGGACTGGACGGTGCGGAGGTCTTTGTAAACCAAACGACCGGCGTTCTTGGTCTTGATGATGGGTTGCTTGAAGGTCGCCGCGGCCACACCACCGACGTGGAAGGTACGCATGGTGAGCTGGGTGCCGGGTTCGCCAATCGACTGGGCGGCGATGATGCCGACAGCTTCACCGATCTTGACCGGAAGTCCGGTGGCGAGGTTGAGGCCGTAGCAGTTCGCGCAGCAACCGCGGTCGCTTTCGCAGGTGAGCACGGAGCGGATCTTGAGTTTCTCCATGCCGATGCGCTCGATGGCCTTGGCTTGGACTTCGTTGATCACGTCATCGACCTGGACGAGCGTTTCACCGGTGACCGGATCCTTGACCAGTTCGCAGGAGACACGGCCGTAGATGCGGGTGGCCAGCGAGGCGGTTTCCTCGTCGCCGTCCATGATGGCTCCGACGGAAATGCCGTTGGCAGTGCCGCAATCCTGTTGGGTGATGATGACGTCCTGGGCCACGTCCACGAGCTTGCGGGTCATGTAACCCGAGTCCGCGGTCTTGAGCGCGGTGTCGGAGAGACCCTTGCGCGCGCCGTGGGTGGAGATGAAGTATTCGAGAACCGAGAGACCTTCGCGGAAGTTCGAAATGATCGGACGTTCGATAATCTCACCGGAAGGCTTGGCCATGAGGCCGCGCATGCCGCCGAGCTGCTTGATCTGGGATTTGTTACCACGGGCACCGGAGTCCACCATCATGAAGAGCGGTGAGGCCTTGGCCTTGCCGTCGTTGTGCTCGATCTTGCGATAGAGCGCGTTGGCGATGGTGTCGGTGGCCTGGGTCCAGACGTCGACGACCTTCTGATAGCGCTCGCCGTCGGTGATGACGCCGTTGCGGTATTGCTTGGTGACCTTTTCGACTTCCTCGTAGGCCTTGGCGATGACTTCCTTCTTCTCCTCGGGGATGACCATGTCCACGATACCGATGGAGGTGCCGGAACGGGTGGCTTCCTTGAACCCAAGGGTCTTGAGAAGGTCAAGCGTCTCGACGGTCTTCTTCTTGCCGACGACCTGATAGCAGCGCCAGATGATATCACCGATCTGCTTCTTGCCGACGTTGTTGTTGATGAAACCGACACCGCTCGGCCAGATTTCGTTGAAACGAACGCGGCCGGGAGTGGTTTCGATGATCTTGCCCTCGCGCAGCGCGGCTTCGAGCGGCGTGAGGTTGGCGCGATCCTTTTCAGTGAGTTCCTCGCCCTTGTAGCCGAAGACGGTGTTCTTGCCGTGGTCCGGGTTGCGGAAGCGAATCCACGTGTGATAGCCGATCTTGCGGGAAGCGATGGCGAACTCGACCTCGTCGTTGTTCTCAAACAAGGGAAGGTGCTCCACTTTTTCCCGGTCCTTGGCGGTGCGGATGGGCGCCCAGGTGAGGTAGTAGGTGCCGAGAATGATGTCCTGCGAGGGCACCGTGATCGGGCGGCCGGACGCGGGCGAGAAGATGTTGTTAGGCGCCAGCATCAACTGACGGCACTCCATCTGGGCCTCGACCGAGAGCGGCACGTGCACGGCCATCTGGTCACCGTCGAAGTCCGCGTTGTAGGCGGTACAGACAAGCGGATGGACGCGGATGGCCTCACCTTCGATGAGCTTCGGTTCGAAGGCTTGGATCGAGAGGCGGTGCAGCGTGGGAGCGCGGTTGAGAAGGATCGGGTGACCCTTGGTGACTTCCGCGAGGATGTCCCAGACTTCGGTGGTCTTGCGGTCGATCATCTTCTTGGCCGAGCGCACGGTGTGGCAGTAGCCAAGTTCCTTGAGGCGGCGGATGATGAAGGGCTCGAACAAGGTGAGCGCCATCTTCTTGGGAAGACCGCACTGGCCGAGCTTGAGGTCCGGACCGATGACGATGACGGAACGGCCGGAATAATCGACGCGTTTGCCGAGAAGGTTCTGACGGAAACGACCGCCCTTGCCCTTGAGCATGTCGGACAACGACTTGAGAGGACGGTTTCCGGCACCGGTGACGGCGCGGCCGTGGCGGCCGTTGTCGAAGAGCGCGTCCACCGCTTCCTGCAGCATCCGCTTTTCGTTGCGGATGATGACTTCCGGCGTCTTGAGGAGCAGGAGGTTCTTGAGGCGGTTGTTGCGGTTGATGACGCGGCGATAGAGGTCGTTCAGGTCGGAGGTGGCGAAACGGCCGCCTTCGAGCGGAACCAGCGGACGGAGGTCCGGCGGGATCACGGGAAGCACGGTCTGGATCATCCACTCGGGACGCGACTTGGATTGCGCGAAACCTTGGGTGATCTTGAGGCGCTTGCTGAGCTTCTTCTTGTTCTGCTTGGAACGAGTGGTGGCGAGTTCCTCCTCAAGCTTGACCTGCAGTTCGGCAAGATCGGCTTGTTTGAGGAGTTCCATGATGGCTTCCGCACCCATGCCAGCTTTGAACGAACCATCACCATAGGTGTCTTCAGCTTCGCGAAGTTCGTTTTCGGTGAGGAGTTGGCCGCGCTCAAGGGCGGTGTTGCCCGGCTCGGTCACGACGTAATCCTCATAGTAGATCACGCGCTCCAACTGGCGGGCGCTCATGTCCAGCATCAGGCCGATGCGGGACGGCATGCACTTGTAAAACCAGATGTGAGAAACCGGCACGGCGAGCTCGATGTGGCCCATGCGCTCGCGGCGGACGCGGCTCAGGGTGACTTCAACGCCGCAGCGATCGCAAACGACACCCTTGTGCTTGATGCGCTTGTACTTGCCGCAGGCGCACTCCCAGTCGCGGGTGGGTCCGAAGATCCGCTCGCAGAAGAGACCGCCTTTTTCCGGCTTGAAGGTACGGTAGTTGATGGTTTCCGGGTTCTTCACCTCGCCCTTGGACCAGGAACGGATGATGTCCGGGGAAGCGACGGTGATCGAGACTTGATCGAAAGCCTCGGGGCGCTCGTCCACGCCAAAGAGTTCGCGAAGATTGTTGTCAACACTCATGATGTTAGATCGGTAATGGCTCGGTTAGGGGTTTCGCGTTTCTCAAATTACAGGGTGAGGTCATCGAGCGAGTAGTCGTCCAGACCACCGGTCATGCCGGAGCCATGGGTCGAACCCTTGCGGCCCGGACGGACGTCGAGTCCGAGGGACTGCATTTCCTTGATGAGCACGTTGAACGATTCCGGCGTGCCGGCTTCGAGGTTGTTGTCGCCCTTGACGATGGCTTCGTAAATGCGGGTGCGGCCCTGCACGTCGTCGGACTTGACGGTGAGCAGCTCCTGCAGCGTGTAGGCCGCGCCGTAGGCTTCGAGGGCCCACACTTCCATTTCCCCGAAACGCTGGCCACCGTATTGGGCCTTGCCGCCCAGCGGTTGCTGCGTGACGAGCGAGTAAGGGCCGACGGCACGGGCGTGGATCTTGTCCGCAACCAAGTGACCGAGTTTCAGCATGTAGATGATGCCGACCACGACCGGGTTGTGGAAAGCCTCGCCGGTGCGACCATCATAGAGGGTCGATTTGCCACCGGTGGTGCCGTCCTTGCCGTCGCCGATCCAGGTGAATCCACGGCCTTCGGGTTCTCCGGCCTTGCGCGGGCGGGCCTTGCCGGTCTCGCCGCCACCGAGCATGGTGACGCCGTCCACCTTCTTGGCTTCGGACATGAACTCCCAGATGACTTCCTCCTTGATGCCGTCGAAAATCGGGGTGGCCACCTTGAAGCCAAGCGCCTTGGCAGCGACACCGAGGTGGGTTTCCAACACCTGTCCGACGTTCATCCGCGACGGCACGCCGAGCGGGTTGAGGCAGATATCGACAGGAGTTCCGTCATGAAGATACGGCATGTCTTCTTCCGGAACGATGGTGGCGACGACACCCTTGTTTCCGTGGCGACCGGCCATCTTGTCACCGACCGACAGCTTGCGCTTCGCGGCGATGAAGACCTTCACTTCCTTGATGACGCCGGGATCGACTTCATCACCGGATTCGAGCGAGTCGAGTTTGCGCTCGCGCTCGGTGTCGAGTTCCTGGAAGCGGCCTTCGAAGGAACCGATGATTTCCAGAATCTTGTTACGGATCGGGGAAGGATCGATTTCGATGTGATCGTGCACCGAAGCGAGCTTGCGGAGAAGCGTCTTGGTGATCTTGCGGTTAGCCGGGATGATGATCTCGCCGGTTTGCGCGTTGACCACATCGAGCGGGATCTTTTCGCCGAGCAGGATGTCGGACAGACGCTCGGTGAGGTCGTCGGTGAGCTTGTCCGCCTTCTTTTTGTGCTCGTCGTTGATCTTCTTGAGCGTCTTCTTGAGCTCGGCGGGATCGACTTTCTCCTGGCGCTTCTTGGCGAAACCGGATTGCGAAACACGAACGTCCTGAACGATGCCGATGCAGCCGGAGGGCACGCGCAGTGAAGTGTCCTTCACGTCCGCGGCCTTCTCGCCGAAGATGGCGCGCAGCAGGCGCTCTTCCGGAGCGAGCTCGGTTTCGGACTTCGGAGTGATCTTGCCGACGAGGATGTCGCCGGGTTTCACTTCCGCACCGATGCGGATGATGCCGTCGTGATCGAGGTTGCGCAGGGCGTCCTCACCGACGTTCGGAATATCGCGGGTGATTTCTTCCGGACCGAGTTTGGTGTCGCGGGCTGCCACGTCGAACTCGGAGATGTGGATCGAGGTGTAGATGTCCTCTTTCACCACCTTCTCGGAAATGACGATGGCGTCCTCGAAGTTGTAACCGTTCCACGGCATGAACGCGACGAGCACGTTGCGGCCAATGGCGAGTTCGCCGTCTTCGGTGTTCGGTCCGTCGGCGAGCACCTGGCCCTTCTTGATCTTCTGGCCCTTCTTGACGATCGGCTTCTGGTTGATGCAGGTGCCGGCGTTCGAGCGCATGAACTTGCGCAGCGGATAGGCGAGGATGCCTTTGTCCAGATTGCTTTTCACCGAATCCGGATCCGAGAGGAACTTCTCGTCGGAAACGGGCAGCTTGCCATCCGGAGTGGTGATGATGATTTCCGCGGTCGCGGCGGCGACGATGCCGTCCGCCTCGGAAACGACCACCGCGCGGGAGTCGCGGGCGGCTTTTCCTTCAAGACCAGTGCCGACGAGCGGAGCCTCGGAAACGAGGAGCGGCACGCCTTGGCGCTGCATGTTAGAGCCCATCAGCGCGCGGTTGGCGTCGTCGTGCTCGAGGAAGGGAATCAGACCGGCGGCCACAGACACGAGCTGCTTCGGAGAGACGTCCATGTAGTGGACTTCCGTCGGAAGCGATTCGATGAATTCGCCGCCCTTCTCGCGGGCGGTGATGCGCTCGGTGGTGAACGAGCCGTCCTTGGTGATCGGGTTGTTCGCCTGGGCGATCAGATAGTTCTCCTCCTGGTCAGCGGTGAGATATTCGATCTCGTTGGTGACCTTGCCGTTCTTGACCTTGCGGTAGGGGGTTTCGATGAAACCGAACTCGTTGATGCGGGCATAGGTGCACATCGAGTTGATGAGACCGATATTCGGACCTTCCGGAGTTTCGATCGGGCAGATCCGGCCGTAGTGGGACGGGTGAACGTCGCGGACTTCGAAGCCGGCGCGATCGCGGTTCAAACCACCAGGTCCGAGAGCGGACAGACGGCGCTTGTGGGTCAGCTCGGCCAGCGGGTTCGTCTGGTCCATGAACTGCGAGAGCTGGCTGCGGCCGAAGAAATCACGCACAACGGCGGAAAGCGCCTTCGGGTTGATCAACTTCTGCGGCGTCATGCCTTCGATGTTCACGTCGAACAAGGTCATACGCTCCTTCACCAGGCGCTCGGTGCGGGCAAGACCCACGCGGCACTGGTTGGCGAGCAGTTCGCCCACCGCACGCACGCGGCGGGAACCAAGGTGGTCGATGTCATCGATGACACCGTCGCCCTTCTTGAGCTTGAGGATGTATTTCACGGCGGCGAGGAAATCCTCTGGCACCATGATGCGCTGGTCGGAATCCACCTGGATGCCGAGCTTCTGGTTGATCTTGTAGCGACCCACGCGGGTGAGGTCGTATTTCTTGGGATCGAAGAACAAACGCTTGAGCAGCGCGCGGGAGTTCGCGGCCGTCGGCGGGTCGCCGGGGCGCAGTTTCCGATAGATATCCTTGAGCGCGGACTCCTCGTCCTTCGCCGGATCCTTGCGGAGCGACTTGAGAAGGATTTCGTCCTCGCGGCCGTCGATCACCTCCACGGACTTGTGGCCCAGCGCCATGAGCTGGCGCACGATGCCGATGGTGAGCGGCTCGTAGGCCTTCGCCACCACAAGTTCGCCATCCTGGATGTCTTCGAACGGCACCTTGTGACCGAGCTCGCCTTCATCCATCTGATCGCTGAGCGCAAGGGCTTCAGGCGAGTAGAAATGGCTCACGATGTCGCGGTCCGTCGGATAGCCCAGCACGCGCAGGAAGGTCGTCGCAAGGAACTTGCGGCGGCGGCGGCGGCGGTCGAGATACACGTAAAGCAGGTCGTTCGTGTCAAACTGCACTTCCAACCAGGAACCGCGGTCCGGAATGATTCGGAACGAGTGAAGCAGTTTGCCGTTGAGGTGCTGCGAGGTCTCAAAACAGATACCCGGAGAGCGGTGGAGCTGCGAAACGATCACGCGCTCGGCTCCATTGATGATGAACGTTCCACGACGGGTCATCATCGGGAGTTCGCCCATGTAAACGCGCTCTTTCTTGTTGCCCGTTTCATCCTTCAGCTTGAAGGTCACGTAAAGCGCTGCACTGAAGCTCTCGCTGTTGCGCAGCGAGTCAAGCGACGTGATTTTCGGATCCTCGATGTCATAAGCGACGAAATCGAGCTCGATCGCCTCGTCATAGCTCTTGATCGGAAAGACTTCCCGGAACACCGCCTGCAGGCCGGTGTCCGTGCGCTCGCTGGGAGGGACTTCCTTTTGAAGGAACTCATCGTAAGACCGACTTTGGACCTCGATGAGATTGGGGGGTTCGATGACCTCTTCGAATTTCCCGAAATAGAGACGTTCAGCCATGGCGTTGTGTTAGTTTCTAATGACGAATTGAGCCCGAGCCGCGAACGGTCTCAGGCGGAGTGAATTTCAAGCGTTGATGGAATGGGTCGGAATCGGAGCGAAAATCTCTGGAAGTTGCGTTCTGGGAAACGGATAGATCCTCGCTCCGGTCCCGTCGGGAAATTCCCGGAGCGGATCGCTCCGCTCCGGGGAAAATCCGTGGGATGATTACTTGAGCTCGATCTTGGCACCAGCCTCTTCGAGCTTCTTCTTGGCGCCTTCGGCAG
>DAISZP010000257.1:0-8156 GCA_036824745.1 Luteolibacter sp. | reverse complement strand
GAGGTTACATCGGCTTTGATTACCTGAAACTCGAAGCGGATGCCGTCGCCCTGACGGACAGCGACGGTGACGGGATGCCGCGTTGGTTCGAAGATCTGTATGGGTTCAACGATTCATCGTCAGCCGATGCGGCGCTGGATGCCGATTCCGACGACTTGGACAACCTCGCGGAGTTACTTTCAGGCACCAATCCCACCGATCCGGACAGTGACAATGACGGTCTAACAGATTTCGCCGAGCAAACCCTCGGAACCCATCCCTTGAACGCGGATACCGATGGCGACACGATCCCGGATGGCGACGAACAGGCGACCAGTCCGCTACTGGCGGACTCGGATGGCGATGGTTTCCCGGATGCCATCGAGATCGAACAGGGAAGCAACCCGACGCTTCCCGCTTCGGTCCCGTTTGATTTCCCCGGAGCGATCAGCCTGCAATTCATCAGCGAGCAACACGCGGACGCGCGGCTCGGTCCATGGGAAGCGGCGGGGTATTTCCGCTTCACGCATTGGAACTCATCCAGCCTGCTGCCGCAGTGGGTTTCCAGCGGCACCATCCTCAACGGATCGAAGTCCAACCTGCTCGACCACCGCGGGCAGTCCACCACGGCCGGGGCCTCATGGACCTATCATTTCGCGGGCGACGGACTCCACAAGGGCTCCGGCGACGAACGCCTGCTCGATGGCATGATCCGCACCGAGCGCGGTCCCTCGGTCAACACTCCGGCGACGGTGACCCTCAGCGGCATCCCGTATGCCACCTACGATGTGGTGGTTTATCCAGGCTACATCTATCCGACCCGCCGCGGAGTGATCCGGATTGATGGAAACACGGCCACCAACCGCTACTTCACGTCCGACACCTCGCCGCCGTTTACCGGCTGGCGCGAAATCACCGCCACCTCGCTGGCTTCCATCCGACCGGGAAACTTCGTGCGCTTCCGAAATCTAACGGGCACCAGCCACTCGATCACGCTCGAAAGCATCGACAACGAAGCGGTGGGCATCCACGGCATCCAGATCATCAACAGCGGCGCGGATACCGATGGCGATGGCATGATGGACATTGTCGAGATCGAACACCGTTTCAACCCTCAGGTCGCCGATGCCAGCGCGGATGCCGATGGCGACGGACTCACAAACACGGCAGAACTCGTCGCGGGAACCGACCCGCATGATTCCGACACCGACCACGACGGACTGCCCGATGGTCAGGAAGCCGGCCATAGCGGCTCGCCGCTGATCGCCGATACCGACCTCGACGGGCTAACAGACGGCGACGAGGTTCATGCGAACCCCTTCCCTTCCCTGCCCGCGATGGCGGATAGCGATGGTGACGGTTTCACCGACCCCACCGAACGCCGCGACGGATCCGATCCGATGACCGCGGCAAGCACGCCGCCGCCGGTGCCGGTTTGGGACGCCGCCACGCGCACCTGGCGCTGGCGCATCGACAACCTGAGGGTTCTCTGGAACCAGAACCAATCGATGCTCGGCGCGATCCAATACGACGAAAGCATGCGCTGCGAGGCCGTGGCGGACATCAATCAAAGTGGATGGAGCCGCCAGATCGCCATCGGCATCCGCTACGTGAACGGCCGCCTGGTCCATCGTTTCCGAGGCATCGAAGGCGCGTTCTATCAGAATGGAAATCCGAACTCGGGTTTCTGGGACAGCGATTGGGACAGCGATCCCACGGATCGGAGCCGTGATTTCGGTCTCAGCGGATACGGCCCCGCGGACGAATCCAAGCCGCTGCGCTTCGAGTTCACAGCCACCCAACCGAATGCCGGGATCAATCTTTGGACGCTCAATTTCCTCATCGCGGATTTCAGCAACCCGGCGAGCCCAGTGACTCTCGCCAGCCATGTTTGGAACAACGCCGTGGCCGCGGACTCCTCGCTCCTGAACGGAACCGCCGTCTGGAAAAACCAACGCGGGGAAAGCGGCCGCATCGACATGTCCGTGGAAACCGGAGTGCGCGCCTTCATTTCCTCCACCCCTCTAACTGATACCGACACGGACAGCGACGGCATGCCGGACGATTGGGAAACCATGGAATCCTTCCAACCCAACAACCCGGCGGACGCTCCTCTCGACGCGGACAACGACGGACTGAGCAATCTCCTGGAATACCTCGCCGGAACGGACCCGCACGATCCCGACAGCGACGGCGACCAGGCACCCGATGGTGTGGAGGTGAAGCACGGCTCCGATCCGAAATCGAATCTGAGCCTGCCCGCGTTTTTCAGTTTCAATGGCGCGATCGATGATTTCGACGCGGACGGCCTATCAGACTCATGGATTCTCTGGAGTGGAGGAAAACACCGGGTTTCCGCTGCCGACGATGATGGCGATGGTGTCAGCAATCTCAATGAGAGCCTCGCAGGCACGGATCCGGATGATCCAAACTCCAAGCTCGACCTGTTGTCGTGGAGGAGCAACGACGCGCTGGTTCTCAACTGGACCCAACTGCCGGACAAGAACACGTGGGTGGAACAGGCGAACAACCTGCAATCGTGGTTCCCGCCGCCTGGGCTTCCCTCGCCCACGACTTCCAACGGGCGCAGCCAGATTGTCATTCCCTCCGTGTTTCCGCCGGTGGATGGAAAGCGTTTCTACCGCACCGCGGTGTCCTCCAAGGACAGCGATGGCGACGGCGTCGAGGACTGGGTGGAGAAACAAGTGCTCGGTTCCTCCGTCAGCAGTGGATCCAGCATGGGACAAAGCCTCACGCTCTCCGGCGGCGGAAATCTAACGGGCGACGCGCTCGTCCTGCTGCAGCGGCTGCAAGGTTCCTCGCCCCAAGGCGGCGCTCCCGGCAGCAGCACCCCTGCCACTCCATCACCGGTGCAGGCGTCGCGCTTTCTGATGCAGGCCAGTTTCGGCCCGACACCGGAGGCCATCGATGAGGTGCGTGATCTCGGATACTCCGCGTGGATCGACCACCAGCTTTCGCTGCCCGCGAGCCTCTTGCAGCCCTACATCCGCAAGATCAAGGCGGACTCCACCGGCCAGCGAGCGGACCCGTATTACAACTACAACACCCTGGACCAGTTCGTTTACGGCAACAACGTCACCACGCCATTCGCGAGAAACGCCGTGGGAGCCGGAGACCAGTTGCGCCAGCGCATGGCTTTCGCGCTTTCCCAGATCCTGGTCGTTTCACGCCGCGACGCGCAGTTGGAGGAAAAGGCGGAGGCGATGGCGAACTACTACGACACGCTTGTTAGAAACGCCCTCGGAAACTACGGCGACCTGCTCCGCGAAGTCACGTTCCACCCCGCCATGGGCTGGTATCTCAGCAGCGCGGGCAACCAGAAGGCGGATCCATCCATCCCGCGCTATCCGGATGAGAACTATGCCCGCGAGATCATGCAGCTCTTCACCATCGGACTGTGGGAGCTCAACCCGGACGGCACCCGCAAGCTCGACCTCCAAGGCGAACCGATCCCGACGTATGACAACGGCGACATCACCGAACTCGCCCGCGTGTTCACCGGCATGTATTTCGCCTCGCCCTACGGCTGGGGCGGCGGCGGCTGGGCGGACGAACATTACACGCTGCCGATGGTGATGTATGCGGACCGGCATGACTTCGGCAGCAAACGGCTGCCTAACAACTTCGTGGTTCCGGCCCGCGAGGTTTCCGAGGCCAATGGCATCCAGGACATCAAGGATGCGGTGGATTCCCTGTTCCGGCATCCGAACACGCCGCCTTTCGTCTGCCGCCAGTTGATCCAGTTCCTTGTCACGGACAATCCCACCCCCGCATACGTCCGGCGCGTGCAGGATGTCTTCGTGAACGATGGCAGCGGAGTGCGCGGAAACCTGGGCGCGGTCGCCAAGGCCATCCTGTTGGATCCGGAGGCACGCCAGCTTCCGCTCTCGCCAGACTATGGCAAGGTGCGGGAGCCCGTCATCCGCACCATGCACCTCGGGCGGATCATGCGCCTCGCCGAAACCCAGCCGGACTTCGTGTGGTGGAACTGGACGGAAAACTTCTACAACGCCGCGCTTCAGGAACCGATGAACGCGCCGAGCGTCTTCAACTTCTACACGCCCGTCTATCAGGAACCCGGCGAGATCCGCGTGGCAGGCCTGGTGAGTCCGGGATTCCAGATCGTCAACACCTACAGCGCCGTATCGTTTCCCAACCTGCTGTGGGACTATCTGCACGATGGTTTCAAGGCCGGATGGACCTGGGAGTTTCCGATGGACTACGGCGGAACGCTCATGGTCTCCGACGATCCCGCGGCGCTCATCGATCGGATCGACCTGTTAGTCTGTGCGGGAAACCTCAGCGCGCGCACCCGCGGAATACTGATGAATGCCCTCACCCAGCCCGACCTGAGCCGCAAGGAGCGCGTGGCCCTCGCGCTATGGACCGCCATGAACAGCCCCGAGGGAGTGATCCAACGCTAACCATTTTCCGCCATGCGAAACCGCAGACAATTCCTGGGAGAAGCCAGTTGCGCCGCCATCGGATCCTCCTCGATCCTCTCGACCCTGCTCAACCTGACGATGGCCAACCACGCCGCGGCGCAGGGCGGCTTCGGAGATCAGCGCAAGGCGCTCGTGTGCCTGTTCCTGTCCGGCGGGTGCGACACCTTCAACTTCCTCATCCCGCGGGATCAACCCGGCGGCTATGACGAATACGCGGCCTCGCGCTCGGGCCTCGCGATTCCCCGCGACCAGTTGCTGCCGCTGAATTTCACCGATTCGCTCGGGCGCGGCTACGGCCTCCACCCCTCCTGCACGCGGCTTGCCGAGATGTTCAACGGCATGGGCGGTGACGCTAACAAAAAACGCGTGGCGCTGCTCGCCAACATCGGCACCCTGATCGAGCCGATCCCTGACAAGACCGCGTATCTCAACGGCAACGTCGCCATTCCCAAAGCGCTGTTTTCCCACCGCGACCAGATCGAGCAATGGCAGACCTCCGTTCCGCAGGGCATGCAGGTGCTCTCCGGCTGGGGCGGCCGCGCGGCGGACGTGATCCACTCCGCTTACAACACCGAACAAACCGCCGGCTATTACATGCCGATGAACTTCTCGCTCTCGGGAAACTCGACCTTCCAGATCGGCCAGAGCGAGGGCCAGTTCGTCATCACCAGCGGCGGCGCGCTTTCCTTCACCGGAGCTGATGGAAACTCCGCCGTGCACCAGGCCAAGCGGGAGGCCCTCCTCAACATCACCTCAAACCCGCTGGAGGAACACTATCAGAATCTGTTCCAACGCACCCACGGACGCATCACCTCCAACAGCATCGCGCGGAGCATCGATTTTCAAACCCATTACGGCACACCGGGAAGCCTCAACGGCCAGGATGTGAACTCCGTGATCAACGCCGCTCCTTATCCGGTCCACTGGCTTTCCGATCAATTCAAGGCCGCCACCCGGACCATCGCCATCCGCGAGACGCTGAAGCTGCGCAGGCAGACCATCTTCATCGAGTTCGGCGGCTGGGACCATCACTCGGAGCTGTTGGTGAACCACCGCAACATGCTGCAAACGCTCGACCGCGTGCTCTACGCCTTCCAGCAATCACTCGAAACACTCGGCCTCGCCAACGACGTGGTCACCTTCACCTGCTCGGACTTCGGCCGAACGCTGCGCTCGAACGGCCAGGGCACGGACCACGCCTGGTCCGGAAACCAACTCGTCATGGGAGCACCCGTCACTGGCGGCGTGATCCGGGGAAACTATCCGTCGCTGGTCATCGATGGACCGGACGACATCGGACGCGGCGGACGCATCTATCCGAAACTCTCGGCGGACGAGGATTTCTGCGAACTGCTCCGCTGGTTCGGCGTGAGTTCCGGCGACATGGGGATGGTGCTGCCGAACATCGGAAATTTTTACGATCCGTCGAGCAGCAGCCATCCGGTGGGATTCACCGCCTGATTCCCCCGCGCTTCCGATGACATGAGTGCGGGAAAAATCTCCAGAACCACCCTGCCCCTCTGGATTTTCATCCTGGCGGTTCTGGTCTGGCTGTATGTGAAACTCCACACCCGGCAGCCCGCCAAGCCCGCTCCGAGTGAAACCCCACGCAGCGAAATCAAACCTCCTTCGATGCCCGCCGTCGTTCCGGGTGACCGCTTGTTAGAAGATTATGGAAACCCGGAGTTTCCGCCCATCGAGGATCTCAGGAAACTCCAGCGGGTGGTGAGCGGATACTTCTCCGTGATCAAGGACGCCAGCCACAACGCCATCGGCGGCAACGAGGACCTGTCCGCCGCCCTGCGCGGCGAGAACCCGAACCGCGAGGTCTTCGTGCGCCCGGACAGCCGGATCTTCTCACCGGCGGGTCTCCTCACCGACCGCTGGGGCAGCCCGCTCATCGTGCATCCGCAGGCCTGGCGGCAGCTCGAACTCCGCAGCGCCGGTCCGGACCAGATCCCCTACAACGACGACGACCTCATCCTCCAACCCAGCGGCGCCAGCGGCCCCACAGGGCGTTGATGGGAAAACCGCGGCTGCTCAATCAGAAGATCGCGCAGGACTCACATCCCGTTAGGCTATCACGGCGTTTGAGTTCACGCTTCAGCGTGCCCTTTGCCGCGCCGTTTCGGAAGATCGGCCAAAGCCTCGACTCACACCCCGCCAGGGCTATCACGGCGTTTGAGTCCACGCTTCAGCGTGCCCTTTGCCGCGCCATTACGGAAGATCGGCTGAAGCCTCGACTCACACCCCGTTAGGGTATCACGGAGTTTGAGTCCACGCTTCAGCGTGCCCTTTGCCGCGCCGTTACGGAAGATCGGCCAAAGCCTCGACTCTCACCCCGCCAGGGCTTCCCTCCGGCCCTCTCACGAGCCATGCCATGGCTGCCGGGGCAGATATGAAATAGGGCGGGAAGCTCCATCCTTCCGGAAAGACCTTCCCGCCCACGACATGCATAGTCGATGGCCGATGGAATCTTATCAGGGAACCACCGTCGCCTCCACCACCTGGGAGAAGCCGTTGAGCTGCGTGTCACCATCCATGTAGGCGGCGCGGTATTCGCGGTTCTCCGGCTGGCCGGGAGCGGTCAGCGGCCGGGTGTCCACATACGGGCTGTAGAGATCGATCCCCAGATCCGTCCACGCGCCGCCGTTGGCGCGGCCCTGCACGCGCACGCCGGACCAGCCGCCCTTGTTCCAGTTCAGCGTTACGCTTCCCGCCTTGTTGTTCACCAGCGTCAGCGTGGGCGCGTCCGGAGCCGAGGTCTCACCGGAGGCGATGATGCCCAGATCCTGGCCGATGGGTTCCGTGTAGCCCGGGCGGGTCTTGATGTTCTGCACCAGCTTGCGCAGGCGCGTGAGGATGCCCGGCGGCACCGCCGGCGGATAGTTCGGCGGGGCCACCGTGCCCGGCAGGTCGTTGGGCAGCGGTGCCGCCGCGTCACCGTCCTTCATCAGGTTCTTGAATTCCACCGTCGCCGCCAGCGTCTGCCGCTCATACGGCACGCGCACGTTGATCAGGTAGATGAGGTAGTCGATCTCGAGGCGCGCCTGCGTCACCTCACCGGGTTCCAGCGTCAGCGTCACCGCGTATTGACTGAGTTTCGGTCCGAAGTTCGTGAGCCACGGAACGAGTTCCGTTTCCGGCAGGGGTATGGGGCTTCCAGCCATGGGATTGGTTGTTTCTTTGGTTTAGGGAGTTTGCGGAGTCATGTCTTCCGCCGAACAGCCGACGGACCATCTAACTCCAATCGTCGGCCTATCTATCCGCTTTTTTCCGGTCGTCAAGAAATCATCGCAAAAAAAAACGGAGGTGAATCTCCCCGGGGTGGCGGCATCCTTCCCATGGGAATCTCCCGCCTTCCCCGGGGCGGCGGGGATCTTCCCCTCCCTGGCGCGTCCTTCCCCGGGGAAACCGCACCCGCCCCCGGGGAAGCGCACTCCTTCCCCGGGGAAGCGCCCGTCTTCCCCTCTCCCGCCCGTGGTTTCCCCGGGGAAACCGCTCCCCTCCCCGGGGAAACTTCCATCTTCCCCTCCCCGCCGCCAGCCACCCCGGGGAAGATCCCATCCGCCCCGGGGAAACCTCCTCCTCCCCCGGGGAAGATCCGCCCATACCGGGGAAACCCGCTCCTTCCCCGGGGAAAGCCCCCGCCACCCCGGGGAATCGACTCCCTTCCCCGGGGAATCTCCCATCTTCCCCGGGGAAGATTCG
>DAISZP010000256.1:0-8173 GCA_036824745.1 Luteolibacter sp. | reverse complement strand
CCTATGAAGGGGCCCACGTTGGGATGATTGAAGAGGTTGGAGATCACCGCATCCACATCCGCCATGGTGGCGGTGCCGGTGTTGCCCGGGCTGGCCACGCGCTGCGGGGTGGTCGCACCTAACAAAAGCGTCTTCGGCGCGAGATCGTGGTGTTCGTCCCAGCCTTTCATCGGCGAGGTGAAACTGCCGTCGTATTGCTCGAAGTTCGTGTTGTTCGACCCGGCGGAGGTCTGGCCGAAGGACAGGCCGGTGAAGACGCGGGCGAACTCGGTGATGTTCGTGTTGTTGTAAGTGGGAATCGGCTGGTCGTTTCCATCGAGCAGGCGCGTGCCGTCGTCATCGAGCATCCACAAGCCGATGCTGAAGAGCTGCATGATTTCCCGAGCGTAGTTCTCATCCGGAAAGGTCTTCGCGACGGGATCCGATTTCCGGTTTCCCATGTGGCTCAGGTAAATGCCCATGCAGGGATGCAGCGAGACGTCGCGCAGCAGGTCCTCGAAGTTTCCGAAACTGCGGCCTAACAGGGTGTCGTAAAAATGCACCATGCCCTCGGGCTCCACGGCGAGACGCTCCATGCGGTCCGAGATGACGAAGATCTGACTGAGGGCGAACGCGACCCGCTGGCGCAGCGGATCGGGGAGCTGGGTGGTGACGGCATCCGGGCGGAGTTTCGGCAGCCCCATCGCGCGACCCCACCAGGCGTTTTGTTTGCGGTCGTTGTAAATTTCCGCGCTGCCGGGTTGTTCGTTCTGCCACTGGACCATCGGCCGCAGGTAGCCCACCGGTCGGGTGAGTTGGTCATCGATCCATGCCTCAAAGCCCATCGCCATCACCTCCTCCACATTCTCGGGAATCTGATCGCCGTCGGCATCCGAGTCCTGATCCGGACCGAAGGCCGCCTGGATGAGAAACCTCGCCGCGGCCTTGGCGGAGGGATTGCTTGCCGCGGTCTCGTTGCGAATCATCACACTGCCGGAAACGGTGGAGCCGAGGGAGTAACCCGCCCCGGCATCGACTGTTAGAACGACCGTCTCATCCCCTTCCCCGTCGTCGGCATCGGCGATGGGTTGGATTTCCACAAACACCTCGCGTTGTCCGGCGGAGAAGGTGGCCGCGTTTCCGGGAATGGATTTCTGATAGTCCGATCCCGGCGTCGCGCTTCCTGATAGAGAGAAGCCGACCGTCAGCGGTTGCAGCCCGCCGCTCCGGCGTAGCACGATCACCGCCGGATCCGGCCAACGTTCGGAGCATTCGGGATCATAGACGGAAACCGTGAGCGTGTTCGCCGCGGTCAAACCGGATGTCACCCGCTGGCTGTCGGTCTGGGAGTAACGATCCGTGCGGTTGGTGTCCGGTCGGAAGCCGAGCGTGAGTTCCTCCCAATCATTGACCCCGTCGCCATCGCTGTCCGTGTCGTCGATCTTCATCCGGAAGAAGCGCGGAGCCACCGCGCCGTTCAACGCCAGAGTCATACCGCCGCCGGTGCCGGTCATGACATCGCCCGCGGGCAACATTGCGGACGGACTCAGCCCTTCGAGGAGCGTGTAGCGTTTCCCCAACAGGCCCGACCACGTGATCACGGGCTCGCCGGCATCGAGGTGAATTCCGGTTTCAGGAAACGAGGCTCCGTCGAAGGGATTGGTGCCGGCGGTGCTTTCGGTGGCGTTGGTCCAACCATCGCCATCCATGTCTCCGTTCGGCGGCAGCGAGTTCGCCTGGAAAATCATTTCCCAGACGTCGCTCTGCTGGTTCGCATTGGAGTCCACCGCATGGACCTGCGCCGCGCAGGCGATCCAAACGGCGAAGCATCGGATGAGCCGGGACTTGAGCATCCCGGAAGCGTGAAGCCGTCGAAAACGGAATCAAGATTTCTTTGATCCCAAATCCGGCCAGTTGGTGCCCGTCAGTTCGCAGGGATCACGATGGTCGTGTCGTGGCTGTCCTCATCCCCAAGCAGGGCTCCTCCGAACATCCCCGCGCCTTTGTTCTTCAGCTCGGCTCGGTATTGTTCGAGCTGCTTTTCGTTGAGAACGGGCCGGAGTTTTTCGACTTTTTCGTTGATGCACTTGTCGATGATTCCCTGCATGCTGGTCTTCCAGGATTCCGGATTTTTCTCCAATTCCCCGGGCTTGAAAACCTCCTGCATCGCTTCCTGAATACCGAGTCCGTAGGGATCGATGTCCACGCCGAAGTCTCCCATCATGGACATCTCGGAAAGAGGCGAGGAGGCCGACTTCTGCAATCGCTCCTCCGCGGATTCGGAGAGGATCTTGTAAACCTCATCGCGCTGGCCTTCCTCGAAATCGATCACGCCTTGAAGCTGCGACAGGCTCTTGAGCGCCATCGAGTCGATCTTCGTTTGTTTTTCCTTCTCTTTGAATCCTGCGAACGCGGCTTTCTGTTCGTCAGTCAGGCTTTCGGCAAGTTTCTCATCCAAGCCCGCCTCCGACGCCGACTTCAGGGCCTCGGCGGAAGCGGTCGGGTCCATCAGGTTCGAGGACTCCAGTTTGCCGACGCGCTCGTCCGCCCATGCCATGAGTTTGGATTTCTGATCCTCGGTGAGGTTGAGCGACTCCGCGAGTTTTCCAATCCGTTGTTCCAAGGACGTCCGCTTCCGATTGGCCATCATCTTGCCCACGCGGTCCTGCATTTCCTTGGCCTCCTTCGAGTCCGGATCAAACACGACGCTCTTGTCCTTCTTCGGAGTGTTCTCGCGGATCGCCCGCTTGCCGGGAACCGGAGATGGCGCAGGTTCGTCGTTTCCACTTGGGGTACTGCTCGAAACCTTCGCCGGAGCGCTGGCGCTGGTTTGTTTCGACGGGCCATCCGTCTCCATCTGTGGAATGCCGCGGGAAACCCAGCCGACCGCGACACCTAGCACGAAGATCAACAGGCCGAGCATTCCATGGTTCCGATTCATGACAGCAGCACAGCGAATCCGCTGCGGAAACCTGTCTGAAATATCCGGAATAAATTCAGCGGGTGATCTCGTTCAACATCGCCGAACACGGAGCCAGATCAGGCAGCGCGAGTCCCGCGGCATCCAGATCCGCCCGACGCGTGGTGGATTTCCATACCGAATCCAGACGATCCTCCACCGACCATGACTCGTCGCTCGAATGGCCGAGGAACATCTGGGCGTCCTTGGGAATGCGGATCTTCACACCGCGCAAGGTTTCCGAAGGATGGAAATTCGCCACCACGAGGAAGGCTTGTCCGGACTTCGAATCACGGCGCAGGAAAGCGTAAAGCCAGTGGCCGGAAACGGTCTCGTCCCCCACCCTGCCGTAGGATGGGTTATCCTTGTTGGCGTGGTTCAGGCCGTAGAACTCGCCTTCGGTGAAGGCACGGCATTGGGTGGCGCGGATGAGTTTTCCATACCAATCCCGCAGCGACTTCTGTGCGTCTGTTAGCCGGGCACCGTCGTATCTGCCGCCGTTCACCCACTTGGTGAACTCGGGCATCGACCAGTAGTCGAAGATCGAAGTCCGCGCGTCATCGCCGCCGAAACCCTCGACGCCCGCGGCGGGCTCGCCGACTTCCTGGCCGTGATAGAGCATCACCGGACCGCTGCCCATGGTGAACAGCACGGCGGTGACCGGCTTGCCGAGTTTCATGCCGTGGCCGCCCCATTCCTTCGGGCTGGCGATGCGGACTTCGTCATGGTTTTCCGCGTATCGCAGCGAGCGGTGGAAACGGCGGCCGGTGAAGGTGAGCGGGTCGAGATCGTTCGCCCACTTGCCGGAATCGTAGATACCTTCGAGCACGTCATAGCTCGGGTCGTCATACACCGCGTTGAATCCCGCGCCTAACAACTCGTCGAGCACGTTTCCGTCCGTGAGCTTGGCCGGATCGTTTTCGTAAGCCTCGGCACAGAAGAACACCTGCGGATCGCGGCTCCGGCAGCGTTTCACCACCCAGCGCCAGAACTCCATGGGCACCATGTGCGCCATGTCGCAGCGGAATCCATCGACGCCCGTTTTCTGCCAGTATCCGAGGATCTCGTCCATCGTGCGCCAGGTCTTCGGCACCGCCTGTGGCGCGGCTTCCGGGCCCGGCAGATGCGAAGTGCCGCGGCCGGTGGTGAAATCGTGACCGTAGTTGAGTTTCACCGTCTCATACCAATCGTTGATCGAGGGCGACCACGAGATCACGTTGTTCCCCGTCACGCGGCCGAAGGTGGTCTCGGGTTTGAAAACTCCATCGCATCCCGGACGCCCGGTGGTGGGAAGTTTCAACGGCGGCCCGCCGCCCGGATGGCCGGCTTGCAGGTAGTAGAAATGGTTGTCGCGATGGAAGAAGGCCGAGTGATCGTCCCCCTCGCCGAACGAGTGCTGCGGCATCAAGTCGGACTGATAGGAACGCGCCACGTGGTTCGGCACGAAGTCGATGATCACGCGGAAGCCGTGTTTCCGGCATCGGCCTAACAAGTCCTTGAACTCGGCGAGGCGCTGGTCCGGATCCACCGCATAGTCCGGGCAGACATCGAAGTAGTCCTTGATGGCGTACGGGCTACCCGCGATGCCCTTGAGGATGTCCGGATCATCGGCGGGCCGATTCGGATAGGCCGTGCCGCTCGCTTGTTCGAGCACGCCGGTGAGCCAGAGGTGATTGAAACCGAGCTTGCGGATGGATTCGAGAGCGGCGTCGTTGATGTCGGCGAACTTGCCACAGCCGTTCTCCGCCATGGTCCCGTTCGTTTTGCGGGTCTCGTTGGTGTTTCCGAAGGTCCGCACCATGAGCTGGTAGATCACGGGACGGGGCGCGTCCTCCGCGCGGCTGCTCGCACTCATCGCGGCCATTAGAAACCCGGACAGCAGGATTTGCCAAGTCATGGTTCTCATTCAGTGCGCGGATTCCGCCTTCGTGTCGTCCTTGATCAGCAGGGTGAAACCGGCCGCCACCAGCATGGCTACGCCACCAATGACCACTGCGGTGAGACGGCTGACTTCGGTGAAGTGCTCCATCACCCGACTGAGCACGATGGCCACGAGGATCTGCGGGATGACGATGAAGAAGTTGAAAATCCCCATGTAAACGCCCATCCGGTTCGCGGGAAGCGCGCTGGAGAGCATGGCATAAGGCATGGAAAGGATGGATGCCCAGGCGATGCCGATTCCCGAGAAGCAAACCCATTGGAGGACCGCCGGGTTTCTCACGAAACCCACCGAGGCGAGGCCCAGACCGCCAGCGAGCAGCGAGAAGAAGTGGATCCACTTGGCGGGCACCACTCGGCCCACCCAGAGCAAGGCCATTGCCGCGATGAAGGCCACGAGGTTGTAAACCGCGAAGCAGTTGTTCGCCAGATCGATGCCGTCCTTGTAGAGCGGAGACGCGGTATCAGTTGCCCCCATGATGTTGCGGGCGACAGCCACGCTGAAGAAGATCCACATGCAGAAAAGACCCATCCACGTAAAGAACTGCACGAACGCGAGCTGCTTCATGCGGGTGGGCATTTTTTTCAACGCATCGATGATTTCCGCGGCCCCGCTCATCTCGTGTTTGGGCGCGTCCGGCTCCGGGGGATGCTCCTTGGTGGTCAGCACCGTCCACAGCACCGCGAGGATGAAAACCACGGCACCCACGGTGAAGGCGACGTGCACGGTCTGCGGGATGGCCTGGCCCTCGCCCGTCACCGCGCTCACGCCCATGTGATCGCGCAGCCAGCCCGGAAGTTTCGAGGCGATCACCGCACCCGCGCCAATGAAGACCGACTGCATGGCGAATCCCACCGTGCGTTGTTGTTCGGGCAGAAGGTCCGCCACAAAAGCGCGGAACGGCTCCATGCTCACGTTCACCGAGGCATCGAGAATCCAAAGCAAACCCGCCGCCATCCACAGCGCGCCGGAATGCGGCATCACCAGCAAGGCCAGCGACGCGAGGACCGCCCCCGCCAGGAAATACGGACGCCGCCTGCCGAGCACCGGATGCCAGGTGCGATCACTCATCGCGCCGATGATCGGCTGGACGATCAATCCCGTGAGCGGCGCGGCCAACCATAACAAGGGCAGCTCGCTCTCCTTCGCGCCGAGGTATTCGTAAATCGACGACATGTTCCCCATCTGCAAGCCCCAGCCGAACTGGATGCCGAAGAAGCCGAAGGACATGTTCCAAATCTGCCAGAACGAGAGGCGGGGTTTTTCAGTCATGGTGGCGGAAGGGTTTTCCACCGCTCAGGCTAACATCCCGCCACCCGGGCTGCGCAAGCTCCGGGATGAAATCCGGAACTTTCCTTAAACCATCGCCCCGGGGCGACATGTCATTTCCCCCGCTCCTCGCGGATGACGGCGAGCGCGTCGTAGAGGGCGAAAAGCATCAGGACCAGCGTGGCCAGCGCGCAGAAAGCCCACCAACCGAGGAAATACCAGAGGTTTTCCGCGAGCCAGCGGTCGATCAACCAAAGTCCGGCCGCCATCCACGCCAGCACGAACAAGAGCATGCGGGCCAGCACCTTGCGGCGTGCGGCACGGTCGTGGAGGATCGCCCGCGCGATCATCTTGGAATCCGCCCATCCGTTCTTGCCCGATGCCATGATCCAGCCTCACCCGGCCGCGTCCACCCGCCAAGCGGCAAATCAAGGCATCCACAAGGGACCGAGGAAATCCATGTACCACGACCACACCTTCCAGCCTCCGAAGGCCCAGATGAGCGAACCCACCGCGAGGAAGGGCCCGAAGGGCAGCGGTTTGCCAAACCCGATCCTGCCCACGATGGCGGCGAAAAGCGCGAGGATCGACGCCGCGAACAACGAGGAAAACACCGCCGCCCAGCCGAAGAACGCCCCGATCATTCCTAACAAGTGGATGTCGCCCATGCCCATGGCCTCGCGCGGGATGACCACCGAGGTGGCCGTGCCGTCCAGCGACTTCATGTCGGACAGGTGCCGGACTTTCCCATCCGGCAGCTCGATCTCCATTTCGCGGATCGTTAGTGACCCTCCGCCCACGGACTCACCGTCGATCCGGATGTCGCCGGTTTCGATGAGCAACCGGTCGGTCTTGCGGCTGAAAATGTCCCACCAGGGGATCTCCTCGTCGCCGATCACGAACAGCATCGGATCCTGATCGCCCTCGGGCTCCTTGAGATGCCAGCCGGTGGCTTGCTCGAACTTCATCGCGCGCCTGCCGAAGGCCATTTTCCCGAGTTCCACCACGATCCACAGTCCGAAGAAACCCGCGGCCCAACCGATGGCTCCGTGTTTCAAGCCCGCGAGCCAGTTTCCAGCGACGCCGTGCAGCACCGGAAGCTGCGGCCACACCATGCAGGCGGCCAGACCGAGTGCCGAGCCGGCCCAGGTCATGCCTGTCGGAATGATCAGGTGCTCGGCATCGATGAACGTGATGGAAACGAGCAGCGCGACGAGCACCCACAGGAAAACCACCACCTGGGGTGGAAACAGCCACCACACCACCGCGTAGAGAACCGCGGTGAGCAATTCCACACCGAAGTAACGGAACGCGATCGGCGCGCCGCACTCGGCACATTTCCCGCGCAGCCACAGCCAGCTCACCATCGGAAAGTTCAGCCACATCGGGATGTCCTTCTTGCACTTCGGGCAGAACGAGCGCTTCGGCTCGTTGACCGACATGCCGAGCGGCACCCGATAGATCACCACGTTCAGGAACGAGCCGATGCAGGCACCGATCAAAAACGCGGGGATCAGCCAGATCCAATGGTCAAGAGGTGGATAAATCATCAAAGCCCCGCCATTCAACCCGCCATTTCCCGGGTGCCAAGGATAAACCGGACGCTCAGCGAGCGGCGGAGCATGATTGCCGTTCCTCGGGAAATGCCACTCACTTACCGAACAACTCCGCGAAGAACACCTTCATCGCCGCCCATGAACGGCGGTCCGCGGCCTCCTGATAGGCCGCGCCTTTGGACGGATCACCGCCGGCGGCTTTCTGCGTGAAGGCATGCACCGCGCCGCTGTAGGCGTTGAGCTGCCAATCCGCCCTGGCCTCGTTCATTTCCTTTTCGAAAGCCGCCACTTGCTCCGCCGGGACGTAGGGATCCACCGCACCATGCAGCACCAGGATCTTCGCGGAGACCCCGCCTTGTTTCGCGACGAGTCCGTCCGCCGCATCCAGCCCGCCGTGGAAGGAAACCACGCCTTTCACCGGAGCCCCGGCGCGCGCCATCTCCAAGACGCCGGTGCCGCCGAAACAATACC
>DAISZP010000255.1:0-8175 GCA_036824745.1 Luteolibacter sp. | reverse complement strand
GGTTGTTCGCCGATCCGTCCACGGCGATGATCTCGCGGCCGGTTTGCAGGGAGAAACTGTTGTTTCGGATCGTGTTGTTGGCGCTTTCCGCATCCAGGTAGATGCCTGTCGAACTGCTCCAGCCGCCGAACTCGCAATTCTCCACGGTGACGCGGGTGCCGCCAGGAGTGATGTAGAGTGGAATGCCGCCGACGGCCTCGAATTTCACTCCCGAGATGGTGATGCCGGTGGGAGCGGCGGCCTGGGCGCGGGCGGTGTGACCTAACAGATGTGAGGATTGGTTCACTCCCCGAGCCTCGCCATTGCGGCCGAGGCCGATGATGCGGATGGAGCCGCGGATGCGGCAGTTGCGGATGGTGATGTTCTCGGGGCGATCCCAGTTGCCGCCGTTCTTGTCCGAGCGGATGATGAGTTCGGTGGCTTTGCCGTCGTTGAACCAGCCGCCGTTGCAATCGATGATTTTTCCGCTGGCGGCGTGGCCGGAGAGCACGATCCGTTCGGTTTTTTCCGCGGACCGGAACTGCATGAACAACGAGCGCCCGGTGATGGCGGAGCCGACACAGCCGATGGCCAAGAGGCAGGCGGCGGCAATCGCGGCAATGGCGAGGATGCGGGAGAGCTTTGGTTTCACGTTCTGCGAAACAGTCTCCCCCAGCGAGGGCCGGACCGCAATTCGATAGATCAGGCTGCGGATCCGGCCCTGAGGGTGGGTCACTTGGTCACTTTGAGGCGGGCGAATTTGGCGGCGTTCGCGCCTTTGGCGATGGTGACGGTGATCGTGTCGTCCGCGGCGGCGTTTTCCACCACGTTGACGGTGACGCCGGAAGGCAGTGCTCCGGAGGGTGTGATGGGAACCACCGTGGACCAATCGGATAGATCGGTGCTGATCACCACCTGCTGGGTCGTGTCGCCTTCGGAATCATCGCGGCGGCTGAATGTTAGAACCAGGTCCGTGCCGGTGAGCGAGGACTGGGGCAGGTTGGATTGCGATGAAACGGTGGGGTTGCCGCCGAGGACGTATTCGAGCAGGTTGTTGACGCCGTCTCCATCCGGATCGTCCCCGGGATCGCGGTCGGAGGGATTCGCGATGACGGAAACGAAGGATTCGTATCCGAGTTGTTTGACGGTGATGGTGCCGTTGGTGGCGAATGACGAGGTGTCCCAGACCAGCCCGCTTGGCAGGGCGGCGGCGGTGAAGTCGAACGTGGGCGTGCCGGTGATGGCGGCGGCGTCCGCGAGGTCGAAGGTTTCGTTCGCGACGGGGGTGTGGGAGCCGAGCGTGACGGCGATGATGCCATTGGCTGTGAGCGTGCCTGTTGCGGTGGTGATCCTGTCGCAGGCGGAAGTGCCGGTGATGTCCACGGCATAGATGGACCCGGCGCTGAGCGTGATGTCGTTGCCGAAGGTGAGGGTGGCCGCGTTTCCGTCACCAGGCGCCAGGATCGCGCCGGAAGGCATGGTGGTGGATGCGGTGATGACGCCCGTGCCGCCAAGAGTGGCTCCGGCGGCGACCGCGGGGGCGCTGTTGGGCGCGGTGCCGTTGAGGATGAGCTTGCCTGCGTTGACGGTGGTGGCTCCGGTGTGGCCGAGGTTGCACGAGGCGTTGATCACGAGTTTTCCGTCTCCGGCCTTGATCAAGCCGCCGGTGAAGGAGTCTTCGGTGTCCGCCGTGAGGTTGGGATCTCCGGCGAAGTCCGGCGCGACGGTGGTGGTGGTGCCCGCGCCGATGTTGAAGGTGCGGGTGCCCGTTAGATTGATGACGTTGAGGTTGGCTCCGGTGTATCCGCCATTGGTGATGATGAAATCGCCGGTGGTGGTGACGTTTCCGCCGAGGTTGGCGATGCCGTCGAAGTTGTTGCCGTTGTATTTCACCTGCCATTCGCCGCCCGCGGCGGTCACTCCACCAGAACCGATGTTGGCGGTGGTTCCAGCGGTGTTTGCGGCGATGCGCACGATGGTGTTCAACGGACTGGTGATGGCGATGCCGCCGATCGAAATGGTGCTGCCGCTGCCGAGACTGAGAATGCCGCTGTTCACGGTGGCGGTGCCGGTGACATTGAAGATGCTCTTCAGGATCAATTGCCCGGTCGCGCCGTTGGCGGTGTTGAGGAAGACATTGTCGATCGTTTCCGTTCCAGTGAAGGTGCCCAGCGGATCTGTCGAAGTGCCTTGGACATAGAGGTCGGCGGAATCGGCGATCTGCTCGTTGCCCACGATTTGGATGCCCCCGGTCACGCTGCCGGTGAGATAGATGTCGCCGGAAACGGCATTCATGCCGGCGTCTTTCTGCAGTTTGAGAATGGCGGTTCCCGAGACGGTCGTGTTTCCGCTCAGGGTATTGGATGAGCTTCCGTTGAGATTGAGGGTGCCTCCGCTGCATTCGAGAGCGCCGTTTCCACTGATCACTCCGTAAAGGGTGCCGCCGGAGCTGAATGTGAGTTTTCCGCCATTGACGGCGAGATCGCCATTCATCGATGGATTGTTCGGAATCGTGACAATGTTCGCCTGGTTCTTGGTCAGTTTGCCACTGCCGGTCACAACGTTGGAGAACGTGAAATCATCCGGTCGGTTGAGGATGAGCTCCCCGCTGTTGTCGATGGCTCCGCCCAGGGTTCCCGCGCCGGCGGTGATGCCGTCTCCGAGCGTGATGGAGCCTTCGCTGATGGTGGTGGTGCCAGTGTAGGTGTTTGCGGCGGAATTGGACAGGTTCAAATCGGCCGCGCCGGATTTTGTCAGTGTGCAGGGGCCTGAAATGGAACCTGATCCGGATAACAAATAGTCGCGGGTCGCATTGTTCACGGTTATCGCGACCGGTGTGAGGTTCGTGGTGAGGTTGACCTGGACGTCGCCGGTTCCTGATGCGAGATCGTCAAACACCGCACCGTCCGTGCCGCCCGCTCCCTGTAGATATCGGGTGGAGCTGTTTGTGACGGAGGTCTCCCAGTTGGGTGTGCCAACGGAACCGTCACCCACGGTGTCCGCATCCCAATTCGAATCGATGTTTCCTTTCCAGCGGATGGTTTCCACGGAAGTGATGTTCACATCGACCGAGCCGGGATTGTTGATGAGTGTTCCGGATACTCTCGGAGGAAGCTTGAGGGTGAGCCCGGAGAAACCGGAAGTCCCGCCGATCGTGCCGTAAGCGATCAACGGGAATGTGGCGGCTGTGAATCCGGCGCCTGATAGATCGATTTGCGTGGGCGCATTGATATTGAACGCGCCGGCGACGAAGAGCGGTGAGAATCCTGGATTCGAGAAGCCGCCGTTGTTGATGCCAATGACGCAATTGCCGGTGCTTGAACCCGAGGTGAGGCTCGCGAGCGAGATGTCATCACCGCTTGTGGCGATGTTGACGCGATAGGCGGCTCCGTCCGCGATGGTGACCGCGGAACTTCCGCTCGTGAGCGAACTCACCGCGAGCGTGCCGCCGTTGACATTGGTGGCTCCGCTGTAGGTGTTCGCTCCGCTGAGTGTTAGGGTTCCGGAGCCGGTCTTTGTCAGGTTGGTGACAGGTGTGCCGTTGGAAATCACGCCACTGAAGCTGCCGCTTGACGCGCTGATGGTGGCGGCGGTGGATGCATGGCTGTTGGTGATGTTGCCCGCCCCGTTGAGGACTCCGAATTGAGGGGAGACGCCGTTGATCTGCAGCGTGTTTCCTGCAGCGATGTTCCAAGTGGAGGTGGCGGATCCTGAGTTCGAACTGTTCAAACGCAGCATGCGGGTACCACTGGCTCCCGCGACATTGATGGTGCCGGTGAAGCCCGAGTTGTTTCCGTTCCAACGCGTGAAGGTTTCGGCATTGGTGGCGGTGTTCTGGACGTTGATGGTTCCGGTGCCGGAGATCGCACCGGTCACGTCGAGGGCGGCGCGGAGGCTGCCCGTGTTGTTCCATGAAACCGTGCCGCTCGTGCTAACACCCCCGCTGAGCAGGCTGTAAACGCTTGCGTTGGAAGCGGTGGATTGGGCCCCCGCGGCGATGGCGGCTCCGTCCGCGAGAGTGACGTTACCGGACTGGGTGACGATGTTGGAGGCGTTGTTGGTGTACATGGCGAGGGTGCCTCCTCCCGCCACGCTGATCGGGGCGGCGGAAGTGAGCGCGGCGGAGTTGGACTGCAGCCTGAGATAGCCGCCCGAGCCGATGCCAATCGACAAACTGCTGTTGATCGTGGTGAGGCGGCTGCTGCCACCCTGGATCACGAACAGCGGATTGCTGAGATTCAGGACGCCGTTGCTCAGAGTGTAGCCGCTGGAGATCGTCACCTGCCCGGCTCCCGTGGAAGTCACGGTGTTGCCACCGAAATCGAAGGCCGCGCCGGTGGCGGGGGCTTGGATGGAAAGGTCCTCGTTGTTGTTGCTGCCCGTGGGGCTGCCGTTGGTGTTCGCGTTGGAGACGTTCCAGGTTTGGCTCGCTCCGATGGTGATTCGTGACCCGGCGTGGAAGGCCTGGTTGGCTGCGGAAAGGTCAATGCCGCCCGCGCCGATGGTCAGCACGGCGCTGCCCGAGTTCTGATAGCCGACCATGGTGGTGGCTGCGTTCCGGGTGCCGCCCACATCGGTGACCTTGATGCCGGAAACGCTGAGGTTGGAACCGATCGCGGCCAGGGTGGCAATCGCACCCGGCGTGGTGTAGGTCGAGTTCCATAGCATCACGTCCGATGTGCCGGGCAGGACCCCGCCGCTCCAGGAGGCGGTGTTGTCCAGTTGGTTGGTGTTCTGGAGTTTGCTGATTTCCGCTCCATGCCCGCGCGGGACGAAGCAGGCGGAGATCATGATGGCGGATGTTAGAAGACGGTGGGCAGGATTTTTGGGTTTCATGGATTTTTGCGATTACCACATTTGGAGGAAGTGATTTAGGAAGTCGATACTTCAAATGGGTGGTCACCTGACTATATTTTGGGTGGCCAACGAATTCCATGTCGGCTTCAAACCCGGGAATCCGTTCGTAGAAAGTACAAACCCACAATCATGCGACTGGTGAAAAATCCGTCCGTTCCGGCTCTGCTTCTGTTAGCCGGAATGGCCATGCGGCTTGGCGCTGCTCCCTCGACAAGCCTCGTGTCTCCCGCGGCTTCGTCCACGGTCGGCACCCTCACGTCGCTATCCGTGACCTTCAGCGAGGCGGTATCCGGAGTGAATGCGGGCGATCTCCTGATCGATGGCACCCCGGCATCCACGATGACCGGCAGCGGGGCGGGACCCTATGTGTTTTCTTTCACCGAGCCGCCACCAGGGACCATTTCGGTGGATTGGACGGACGACCACGGCATCGCGGGACTCGGCACCGGGGCATTCGCGCCAGGTCCGGCATGGAGCTACACTTTGGAAGACAACCAGCCTCCCGCCATCGACAAGATCCGGACCAGCGTCGCCGGGCAGGAAATCAAACATGTTTTCCCGACGCCGTCTTCCACCGTTTCCTCGCTCACGCAGGCCACGGTTTACTTCAACGAACCGGTCTCGGGTGTGGACGCGGCAGATCTCAGGATCAACGGCGTGTCCGCCACGGCTGTTACAGGAAATGAGGCGGGACCATACGTGTTTTCGTTTTCCCCGCCGGCGAACGGATCCGTCAACTTCACTTGGCAGGCCTCCACCGGAATCATTGATGACGCTGGAAATCCATTCGCCGCGGAAATCTGGTCGGTCACCAAGGCCGCTTCGCTGGGCACGGTGGTCATCACCGAATTTCTCGCCGCGAACGCGGGAGCATCGTCAAACACCGCCAACGGCACGCGGGACGAGAACTTCGACCTCTCGCCATGGATCGAACTCCAGAACACCGGAGCCTCCAGTGTCGACCTAACAGGTTGGAGCCTCACCAATGATCCGGATGATCCGGACATGTGGATCCTGCCGTCCCGCAACCTCGCCGCCGGAGCACGCTTGATCGTGTGGGCCGGAGGCAAGGACCGCAAACCTCCGAGCGGCCATCTCCATGCGAACTTCGAACTCGCAGTGAACGGCGGCTACCTCGCGCTTCACCATTCCAATCATCCCCGAAGCGCTCCGGTGTCACGGTTTCCCGCGGACTACCCCGCCACCGAAGGGTATCCGCCGCAGCGTTATGATTACAGCTACGGACCTCAGGCGGGTGATGGCGCGTTGAGGTATTTCACTCCGCCGTCGATCAATCAAAGCTCATACACCCTGCCAACGGCGGGCAATCCGTCGCCGACACCTCCCGCGGAGCCGCAGGGCGCGGCGAATCCCGCGAGCGCGCTGACCAGTGTCGCTCCCAAGCCCACATCAAATGTGAGCCGCGGATTCTTCACGGCTCCGTTTGCCGTGATTCTGAGCTGCGAGCGATCCGATGCCGTGATCCGATATACGACAAATGGTTCCCTGCCAACCGCGGCGAATGCGGCCTACTCCGCGCCGATCACCATCAACGGCACCACCGTGCTGCGATTCACGTCGTTCGCATCCGACAGCATTCCGAGCGAGACGGTCACCCAGACTTATCTCTTCGCCGATTCAGTGGTGAACCAGAACAGCCCGCCGTATTTTGGTGGAAATCCACAGCCTTCCATCGGAAACGACGCGCTGCCCGTCACCTGGGGCACGCAGAGTGGATTCGGATTCCCCGGTTTGATCACCAATCTAGCAGCCAACGAGATTCCCGCGGACTACGGAATGGATCCGAAGATCCACGCGGATCCGAACCGCTACGATGACGATGGAAACCTCAACGCGTCCGGCAAGACCAATCTCGAGCGCATCCACGACGGCTTGAGATCATTGCCGGTGCTTTCCGTGGTGCTCAAGAGCGACGACATGTTCGGCTCGGGCGGAATCTATCCGACGTCCTCATCCACCAACAAGGCGGACAATACCAAGCCATGTTCGTTGGAGATGTTCGATGCGGTGGGAAACACGGTTTTTCAGAGCGATGCCGGCATCGACAACCACGGCAACGCCAGTCGCGATCCCTACAAGAATCCAAAACACGGATTCACGCTCCGTTTCAAGGGGCGTTACGGCAATGGCCGCCTCGAAGGCGGGATTTTTCCCGACTCTCCCGTCACCAAATGGGACAAGCTGATCCTCCGCGCGGATTTCGGATTCACCTGGCTTCATTGGGATGGCTCCGCGCAGCGTCCGCGCGGGATTCGGGTCAGGGATCCGTATTGCAAGGATTCGTTCCGGGACATGGGGCGCATGGCCGGCCACAACCGGTTCGTGAACCTTTTCATCAACGGAGTTTACTGGGGCACATATGACCTCGCCGAGGACGAGGATGAAGACTTCGCCGCGAGTTATTTCGGAGGTGAGAAGGACAGTTATGATGTCATCGAACAGAATGCCCTGAAAAGTGGATCATGGACCACCTACCGTGAAATCAAGCGCATCCTCGGCTGGACGGGATCGACCTACGGCACCGCACCCTCAAGCACCAAGCTGGCTTCCGCCTTCACCAACGCGAATTACGAGGAGATCAAGCAGCATCTCGACGTGCCATGGATCTGCGATTACATGATCCTCCACTATTTCGTCGGTCACGAGGATTGGGGGACTCAAGCGCTTTACGACAAAAACTGGTATGCGATCCGAGGGCCGGGCGGAACCTACAAGTATCTCCCGTGGGACATGGAGAACGTGATGAATTCACAAACGAACAACCGGGTCACCGGTGCCACCTATCCACCCACCGCCATCCAGCCGCGCCTCGCCAAGAACGCTCAATACCTGCTTGATTTCGCCGACCGTGTGAACAAACACATGGTCAACCCGGATGGCGCGCTCACGCCGTCCGCCAGCATCGCGCGCCTTGACCGCTGGACTTCCATCATGAATGCCGACGCGATGTGCCTGGAATCCGCCCGGTGGGGAGATTACCGGGACCGCGTGCACGTTTACAACTCGGACACCAACGTCATCTACAGTTGGAATGGCTCCTGGTATGAGAACGGCGCGCGCTCCACCTCCAGCACGAACTGGCATTCAGAAATCAACCGCCTGCGGAGCGCCTATTTTCCTGTTAGGACGGACAACGTGCTCACGCAGTTCCGGAACGCGGGCCTCTATCCGGTTCTCAACGCGCCGGAGTTTCTGGATGCCGCGAACGATGAACCCGTGGCCACGGGGCAGGTCTCCGGCGGTTTCCAACTGAAGATGAGTCTCCCCGCATCACCTCCTTCAGGGACCACGAATTCCGGAACGATCTACTATACCACG
>DAISZP010000254.1:0-8221 GCA_036824745.1 Luteolibacter sp. | reverse complement strand
ACCTCCCGCCGGGCGCAAAAAATTTCTCGAAAAAAATTCCCACCGCCCGCAGCGACCAGGTAGGCCGGGTTGGGTCCGGAAAGGAAGCTGGCGATGGTTGCCGCCAAGGTGGATCCATCATTGCCGATCAACGAAGCTCCATCGTTGCCCACAAGATTGCCTCCGCCTGCTGCCACGAGATTTCCCCCGCCTGCCGCCACCAGATTCGCCGGGTCGTTCGTCCGAATTTTCGACATGATGGTGCTGCCATCCTGCCCCACGAGCGTGGAACCATCATTGCCGATCAATCCGTTGAAAGTGATCAGATTTCCTCCGCCGGCGGCGACAAGGGTGGAGCCATCGTTGCCAATGAGGGTGGAGCCGTCATTGCCGATAAGCGAAGCAGGCCCGATGGCGAGGATCTTGTCTTCCCCTAACAAAGGAACAAGCAAGGCTCCATTGGTCATCTGGACGTAGCTCGCACCACCGATGCGGGTGCTGACGGATTCGTCGTTGATCTGCCCCACCGCGGCGGCGACCCGATCGTCAAGCATCGCCACCGATGAATCGAGTCCGAGGGCGCCGAGCTGAGCTCCGGCGATCCTGACCTGGTTGGTGGAGGTTCTGGCGTCCCCATCGATGATCATGGTGGCGGCTGGCGGCACATAGACCTCCAGCGTATCCTTGGAATAGAGATAGCAGGTGGAATCTTTGATCACATCCCCCACCGCGCCGGTGGCCTTGAGCAGGACGGTGACCATCCTGGCGGAGTGCGCCGGAAACTTCACGGCGGCGTTGCCGGTGAAGTGATTGAACGACGCGAAGTACTTGTTGCCGGATGCCGAGTAGATTCCGGCGCTCGAGGACAGGTATTGGGCGCCTTTGGGAATCTCAAACACGACTCCGCCCACGCCGCCAACCTCAAGGTCCGATGAATTGCCGACGATGATCTGATAGATGAACTGATTCCCCTTTTGCACGGACTGTGGTGCGATGCGGGCGACGAACAGCTTGGGAATGGTCAAATCGAGCACCGGGTTCCGATCTTCGGCAATGTATCCCTTCGCGGCCTCTTTCGCGGATGAAGAACCAGGGAGCACCAAATCCGACTTCGTGCTGCTGGTGCCGATATACGGACGGTTCACAACCTCCGGCAGCGCAAGATCGAGCACGGAAGCTTTCACATCAAACGCCACCTCGACCGACCCTCCACTCTCGGGCGGCACATCGCCGAGATTGAAAGTGACGACACCGGATTTCGAGACATCGATCGACTGGCCCGCTTTCTTGTTGCGGATCACGGCGGAGCCGGGACGGTATTTCGTGCCTTGCGGAGCCGGGTTGATGATTTTCGCGCCGCGGGCGATGCGGGTGCCCTCGTTGCGATAGTTCATCACATAGGTCGTGGGTTTGCCCACCTCCGAACCACCGGTTTTCGAAAAATGACTCACCCGCACTTCTACGGGTTCCTCAATGCGGATCGGCAGGCGCTCGGGAGCGCTGTCCGAACGGCTTTGCAGATTCATCGCCCCCACTTCGGCTCCCACGGAATACAGGGTGGCTCCGGGTTTCGGCGCGTCCGGTCCGGAGCCGAGGATCTCCAACTGATAGGAGATAACGGCGAACTTATTGGCCGCCACATTGCCCAATTGGAAATTCAGGGTGCGCCCGTTCACTTCAAGCAGCGCGCCGGCGCTCACATCGTTCACGCGCACGCTCTTGGGAACCAGTTTGCAACCCGCGGGCACGCGGTCGGTCACGGAAACCTTCTCAGCAGGGAGTCCGCCGTAGTTGGAAACCACTAGAACGAAACTCAATACATCTCCGGGCCCTGCACCGGGGATGGATCCGAGTTTCTCGTCCTCGATCATGTCGAGTTCGTCGTTCTTGTCCTCCGCGAGATCCACGATGGTCTTGATCAGGCTGAGTCGCGGTGAATTCGCCGGAGGCGCTCCGGCGATCATGCGGGAGAGGACGCCGAAGTTGCCGCTGAACGACTTGTCCGTTTTTCCGGTGATGTTGAAATGTGTGTTGCGGATGGCATCGCCTCCGGCCGCCGCGTCGTATGGAACTCTAACAACGAGATCCGCGCGGTAGGTCTTTCCGGCGGGAATGTCGCCGAGATCGAAGGTGACCTCCTTTTTGTTATCCGAAACCTTCGGTGCCGGGGAAAGCTTCGCGCCGTTCTCATCATAAGAGCCGGCCTTGTTGTACTTCGTGCGTTGAGGCACCGGTGTCACGAGTTTCACATCCTTGGCCACGCCGGTGGTGCTGGTGTTGGTGGCAAGCAAGCGATAGGTGACGAGCTGCCCGGGCGCGAAGGTCGCCCCCGCGGGAAGGATTTCGGTTCGCAGGGCAAGCGGCCCGGCACCGGCGGGAGTGACGGTGAATTTCAATGGTGCGCTGGTGACCGTGCCGCCCTGGCTGTCGGTCGCCACCGCGGTGACGATCCGCTCGCCGGGTGCTTCAACGAGACTGTTGTAGGTGTAGGGAGCGCTACTGTCAGTGGCGCCGGCCGGGTCTCCGTTGATGTAAAACCGGACGTTGCTGATCGTGACGCCGGCGGATGGCGCGGGGTTGATGGCCGCTTTCAGCGAGATGTTGGTCTTCGGCGGAAGAAATTGGCCGTTCTTCAGTCCTGATAGCACCACGCCGTAGGTGGGCACCGAGTCCGCTGGCACGAATCCGGCGGCGGCGAAACTCGGTGTGAGCGTGCCGCCCTCGGCATTGCTGGTCAGCAACACTTTGGGATTGGTGGTGGCGTTCTCCGGTTCGCCGGCAAGAATGGTGTAGGTGTTGTAGAAAGACACGTTGTCCGGCGCCCAGGCGAATGCGATCTTCGCTCCATCGGCGCTCCAGCTAGGCGAGACCGTGGTGTAGTTTCCAGCGACCGGCTCGGTGAAGTTGACGCGGGCGTTTCCAGCGCCTTCCGCAAGTGGATTTCCCGCGCTGTCCCGCACCTTGAGCACGGCGAGCCGCGAGACGGGATTCGCGAATCCGGAATCCAGCGTGATCTGCGGAAACACCACGCTCCTCGCATCCGGGCTCCACTCAGGAGTGCCCGCGAGGTTTCGCGTGTCCAGCAGGCCGACCTTTGCGAGCGGGTTGGCGGCGCTCTCCGGAGTGAGTTCGCCGGAGGAGTTGAACGCCCGAAGCAGGAAGATCTGCTTCGCCTTGTTGCTCACAGCAAGGTAGCGGCCATCCGGGCTGAAGTTTCCGCCGGAGTAATAATAGTCAGCGCTGCGGACCAACATGCGGACCGCCACGTTGCCCGCGCTTTCCGGAGTGATGGCGCCCGTTTCATCGCGCACCCGCAGCACGGTGACCGTGGGGCTCGATGTCACATACTCCCCGATCGCGAGGTGCCGTCCATCCGGGTGCCACGAAAGGTTGTAGCCGTAGTTGGAATTCGGGCTCACCAGCACCGGAACATTTCCAGCGCCCACCGGCTCCGACTTCATCACCCAGATGCCTGATAGAAACCCTCCGCCGGGTGCCGGTGCGGCGCGTGTGCCGCGGAAGGCGATGAATTTCCCGTCCGCGCTCATCTCGGCGAGCTCGGTGAAATAAGCGCCGGACGTCAGGTTCTGTTTATTGCCGCCATCAGCATCCATCGCGATCAGGTCGCCGTTGCGATGATAAACGATGCGCGTGATCTTCGGTTCGATCCGCACTGTCGTCGTGAAAGAACCACCGTTGTCGCCGTAGGCCTGCGGCGGACCTGCGGCGTTGTCACCATCCGCCGCATCCACGACGCCGAGGAACAATCGTGTGGCCGTAGACGGAATCTGGAACTTCTGCACCGCTCCGCTGCTGGTGCGGCCGTTACCGATGAAGAACACCTGCCCGATCAACGGAGAAAGTGTGGTGAAATTCGTTCCGAGTCCGCCGCTGGTGAAGTCCAGCACGGCAGGGCCGCCGCCGGTGGGTTCGCTGTCATCGAGGAACACACCGGTTAGGAATCCGGTCACGTTCGACTGGATCCCGGCCAGGCCTCCGGTCGAGGTCACGTCCGTGGGCGCGTAGAACGGCCCGCCGTCCGGCCCCGATGGACCGATGCCCGCATTGTTCGTCACCGCGTCCAGCAGGACGGTCCCCGTGGCGGAAACGATTTCCAAGGTCTGCCCGGCCCCCGCGCTGAATGAAATCACTGGCGGCAGATCACCCGATCCGCCAAACCCGGCGACAGGCGGAGACGCATGTCCCGCTCCATAGATGTTCGCCTTGCCGGAGACGGTCACGGTTTCATCCGCATGCCCGGGCTGGGCCAGACCGCAGATGATGGAGAACATCGTGAACCATCGACGGAAACCGGATCGGCAATCAGAAACGGTGGAAACAATCGGGCGGAGGCTAGCTCCGGAGGACATCGGGTGCATGTGGGGGAGATTGGGTGCGGGTGTGAAATTTTTGACTACAGCAAGCACCGTAGTCCCGGCAAGTCGAATCGCAGCGCGGTCGAATCGCAGCGCTCTGTGGAGGGATGTTTCTGACGATGGCATCCGCCCACATGCCGATTGACCAATCGATCCTTCCTCTGTGGGAACGCCGCCCCATGGTGTGAACGATCCATCAGCTCGTGAACTCAAAGCCATGCCAACCAACTTCCAACCACCCGGTGGCGCTTCATGTTTCCTTGTGAGGGAGACCACTCATTCCCTTATCCCCCACGCGATTGCGGATCGACGCAGGTGATTGTCGGCTCGACATCCCGGGCGATTTCGGGCTTTTGGCGGCTTCGGATTCCATCTATCCGCATCACTCGCACCCCTCCTTTGCATGATTCTTTCTTCCCGCGCCCCGTTACGGGCTTTGGTTCCGTTGTTGTTGAGCTGCGTCCTCGCACCGCATGCCATGGCGCTGCAGTCCGGTGATTTCACCTACACCTCCAACGGCAGCGCCGCATCCGTCGAAGGCTATACCGGCCCGGGCGGAGTCGTGGTGATTCCATCCACTCTCGGTGGTTTGCCAGTCGTGAGCATTTTCAACAATGCCTTCAGCGGCAAGACGGCCATCACCAGCGTCACGATCCCGAACGGCGTCACCACCATCAACAGCGGCGCGTTTTCCGGATGCTCCGGTCTGGCCAGCATCAGCATCCCCAACAGCGTCACCACCATCGGCAGCGAGGCCTTCCGCCAGACCGGACTCACGAGCGTGACAATCCCTAACAGCGTCACCTCCCTCAGCTGGGGCGTTTTCTATGTTTGCAACAAACTGACCAGCGTCACGCTTCCCTCGGGCCTCACCAGCATCGGGATGATGATGTTCGAAAAATGCGATAAACTGACGAGCATCACCCTACCGGCCGGGGTCACCTCCATCGAATACGCGGCGTTCTCGGGTTGTACGAGCCTGACCGGCATCACCATCCCCTCCGGAGTCACCACCATCGGGGACAGCGCGTTCCTGCTTTGCAGCGGCCTCACGAGCATTACAATTCCAAACTCCGTCACCACCATCCAGGGCACCGCCTTCCGCGCCTGCTCCAGCCTGACAAGCGTATCGCTTTCCACCAATCTCACCACGATCGGAAGCGAGGCGTTCAGGGACTGCACCGCACTGACCGCGGTGACCATTCCCGGCTCCGTGTCCAGCATCGACTCCGGAGTGTTCTCCGGATGCACCGGCCTGAAAAACCTCACCCTGGCCAACGGCCTGACCGTCATCAGCGACACCATGTTTCACGGATGCTCCGGACTGACCAGCGTGACTTTTCCCAATACCGTCACCTCCATCGGCGTGGCGGCCTTCGCCTCCTGCACCGGACTCACAAGCGTGACTCTTTCCAACAGCCTCACCAACCTCTCCCGCATGGCCTTCAGCGGATGCGGCGCGCTCACCGGCATCGTCCTGCCCGCCGGCGTCACCGCCCTCCAGAGCGAAACCTTCGCGGCCTGCTCCAATCTAGCGAGCGTAACGCTTCCGGACGGTCTCGTCACCATCGGAGCCGGTTGTTTCTATCAATGTTACCAGTTGAACAACCTGACCATCCCGGATGGCGTCACCACCATCGAGGACACCGCGTTTCAGAACTGCCTCAACCTGTCCGAAATCACGATCCCTGACAGCGTCACCACCCTCGGCAACAGCGCCTTCTCATCCTGCTCCGCGATGACCAGCGTGGTCATCTCCGGGAATCTGCCCAGCATCAGCTCCGCCGCGTTCCTCGGTTGCTCGAATCTAACCGCCGTCACCATCCCCGCCGGTGTCACCAGCATCGGAAACTCCGCGTTCCAATATTGCAGCAAGCTCGAGCGCGCGGATTTCCTCGGAGACGCACCCACCATGGGAAGCAATGTGTTCGCCTTCACGCCTAACACCTTCAAGGTTTACTACTCCTACTACTCCAACCAGACCGGATTCACCACGCCCACCTGGTCCGGATACAACGTGGGCAACCTCAACGAGTTCACCTACACCACGCTCGCCGGCGCGGTCACCATCACCGGCTATCCGGATACCGCCACGGGCGCGCTCACCATTCCGCAAACGCTCGATGGCCTGCCGGTCGTGGAAATCGGCGACATGGCGTTCCAGGATTGCTCCGATCTCACCAGTGTCACTCTGCCCTCCAGTATCACCCGCATCGGGCTGCAGGCGTTCCAAAACTGCGGCAAGGTGACCACGCTGGCCATTCCCGCGGCGGTCACCAACATTGGAAACCAGGCGTTCCAAGGCTGCGCCGCGCTCACCAGCATGGCCATCCCATCCGGGCTCACCAGCGTTCCTCTCGGCGTGTTTCAGGATTGCAGCGGGCTGGCAAGCGTCACCATCCCCGCCTCGGTCACCAACATCCGGGAATTCGCCTTCAAGGGATGCAGCTCTCTAACCGCCATCGTCCTTCCCGCCAATCTCGCCAATATCGGCGACAGCGCCTTCCAGAACTGCTCCGGCCTCACGGCCATCATCCTCCCCTCCAAGATCACCGCCATCGGCAGTTATGCCTTCGCTTTCTGCAGCGGCTTGGAAACCATCGCCATCCCCTCCGGCGTCACCACCATCAGCGACCACACCTTCTTCGCATGCAACGGACTTTCCAAAGTCACGATTCCTAACAGCATCACAACCATAGGCGCGCAGGCGTTCTACGATTGCAGCAGCCTCACCAACGTGACCATCCCCGCCAGCGTCACGGACATCGGGGACGAGGCCTTCGCCTCCTGCACCAGCCTCGGCCGGGCGGACTTCCTCGGCAACGCGCCCGCCATGGGAACCGATGTCTTCGCCGATACCGCCAGCGGTTTCACCGCCAACCGCACCAAGAACGCCACCGGCTTCAACGTCGCTCCGTGGACGGACTTCAACGTCGGGATCAACAACCTGCCCGTCGCCAATTCCCGCACCGCCACCACGGTGAAAAACACCGCCGTTTCAGTGGTCATCACCGGCAAGGATCCGGATGGAAACCCATTGGTTTACACCATCGCCACGCCACCCGCCAAAGGCACGCTCAGCGGCACCGCGCCGAAGCTCACCTACACGCCGAATTCCGGCTACACCGGCACGGACAGTTTCACCTTCACCGTCAGCGACGGCAAGGTCGTCTCCGCCGCGGCCAAGGTCAGCATCACCATCGGCAGCGCGCCTCCACTGCCGTGGGACACGGACGAGATCGGCACCGGCAAACTCACGGGATCCACCATTTTCAAGTCCGCCATCTTCACCCAGGCGGGCTCCGGCACGCTGGGAACCACTTCGGACAAACTCCTCTTCACCCATCAGAAGCTGAGCGGCGACGGTGAGATCATCGCAAAAATAAGCGCGCTCGAAAACACCGGCACCTCTTCACGCATCGGCGTGATGATCCGCGACAGCCTCGCCACAAATGCCCCGCACGCCTTCCTCGGACTCACCGGCAACGGCGACTACCGCTTCGTCAACCGCCTCACCAAAGGCGGAAAGAACGACACCTCCAACAGCGGCGGCGGCAACGTGCCTAACACCTGGGTGAAACTCGTCCGCGACGGCAACGACATCAGCGCCTTCAAAAGCAGCAACGGAAGCAAGTGGACGCTCGTCGAAACCATCGAGGTGAAACTCGCCAAAACCTGCTACATCGGCCTCGCCGTCGCCAGCGGCGCCGATACCAAGCTGAACACATCCCAGTTCAGTAACGTGAGGGTGAAACCATAACACCTGGACCCGCCCCGCGGGCCCAGCATCAGCACGGCCATCGTCCTCCGGAGCGGCCGGGTCCATACCGGGATCGGATTCCACTTCCATCCGTGCGGAGTCCGTC
>DAISZP010000253.1:0-8223 GCA_036824745.1 Luteolibacter sp. | reverse complement strand
TGGTGGGAAGCTCCGGAAGCGGATCATCGGAGGCAGCGGATGAAAGCGCCTGGCGGAAGTTGAGCGAGGACTGCAGCCTGGAGTCCGGAATGCTCCTGAAATGCAGGATCTCCGGGCCATCGTACAACATCGCTTCGAGTTGTTCGAGGTTGAGGTTTTTCCATTCCATCGCGGCGGGCGGTGTCTTCAGCGCGGGCGTGGCACCGACGTGGAGAATCACATCATAGTGATAAGCCGTGGTTTCGTTCACGAGCTTGCCACGGCGCAGGAGGACCTCCACGTGCCGGATCAGCGGGGTGGCGGACGAAATCGTCGCGAACCAGGCGGGATCCACCGACAACTCGGTTTCCTGGTGGATTCGTTGTTCGACGGTGGCTCGGAGTTCGCCGCTGTTCGTCGCGTTGCCGCGAAGGGCGCTGGAGTGATAGGTGGAGAGCAGGGCGTTGCTCTGAATGTCCCCAAGAAAGATCCGGCCTCCGGGTGCCAGCGTCCGCGCAGCGCTCGAAATCACACGCTCAAGGTAGTCCGGGCCGGGGAAATACTGGGCCACGGAGTTGATGATCACGACATCGAAGAACGAATCCGGAATCTCCGAGAAATCGTCAGCAGGCCGGTGCAGCAGCTTCACTTGTGGAAGCGGGTGTTGGGCGTTCAATGCGTCGATGGCGACTTTTGAAATGTCCGCTCCCCAGTAACAATCCGCATCCGGAGCGAGCCGTGAGAGCAGCTGGCCGGTGCCGCAGCCGATTTCGAGGAACCGTCTGCCACCGAAGCCGCGGATGCGCTCGAGGGTCGTATCGATCCATTCGGTGACCTGTTCGTCGAGGTTCTCCACATCGGCCCAGCCTGCGATCACGGAGTCGAGACGGTCCAGTTTCGAGGTGCCGGTCTGGTCGATGGCGGTCTGATAGAGCATGTCCCACTGGTCCTTCCAGATCTCGGTCTTTTCGGACTTCTGCTCAGGTTGGGTGTTGGTGACATAGGCGAGGAGCCGTCCGTCCCACACTTGGGCGATAGCTTTGCCTACGGCTGGATGTTTCTCCAGTTGTGCTTCGATTTCGCCGAGCTCGATCCGGTATCCGCGGAGCTTCACCTGATGGTCGATCCTTCCGAGGAACTGGAGCTCTCCGTTCTCAAAAAACCGGGCCCGGTCGCCGGTGCGATAAACGCGTCCGAATTCCGGATGATCCACGAATTTCTCCGATGTCAGCTCCGGGCGGTTGAGGTAGCCGCGTGCCAGCCCGGCACCACCTAGCAGTAGTTCACCTGCCACACCCGGAGGAACCGCGTTGCCATGTTCGTTCACGATATGGGCCGTGGTGTTGGAGATCGGCCGTCCAATGGTTGCCCTGCCACCGGGTGTCCGCAGCGCGAACGTGGAATAGGTGGTGTCTTCGGACGGGCCGTAAAGATCGTAAACCCTGACTCCGGGAAGCGATTGATAGATCCGGTCGGACAGGGTTTCGGTCAGGGCTTCGCCGGCAAGATTGATGGTTTTCACCGATGAAGGGAGAAGTTCCGCATCGAGCAACTCGCTGATCGCCGAGGGGACGGTGTTGATCAACGTGATGCTCTGTTTTTCAGCAACCGCGCCCAGTTCAAGGGCGTTCTCGGCGAGAATCATGCAACCGCCGCCAGCCAGGGTGACGAACATTTCGAAGACCGAGAGATCGAAACAGATCGAGGTGGAGAACAGCACGCCCGCCAGCTCCTCGGGTTGATAGACCGATAGCGCCCAATCGATCAACGCGATGGTGTTCCGGTGTTCGATCGCGACTCCTTTGGGCAATCCGGTCGAACCCGACGTGTAGATGACATACGCGAGATCCTTAGGTTGTGTGGACGATGGTTTCCGCTCCGAGGAGTGGTTCAGACAATCGTCGATGTACAGGACTTTGCTCGAAATATTCAGCGGGAGATCCGCCGCCAGCGATTGCTGGGTGAGCAGGACCGGCGCGGAGGCATCGTTGAGGATGTAAGCGATGCGATCCTTCGGGTATTTTGGATCAATCGGGACGTAGGCTCCGCCTGCCTTGAGAATCGCGAGGATGGCGACCACGGTTTCGGGTTTCCTTTCGGCACAGATGCCGACGAGCGATTCCTTCCGGACACCCTCGAGACCGAGTTTTTCAGCGAGAGCGTTCGCGTGACGGTCCAGTTCCTGATAGGAGAGGGTTCTTCCTCCGGCGCGGATGGCGGGCGCGTGTGGCTGCCGAACCACTTGTTCCTCGAAGAACTGCTGGATCGATGACTGCGCGGCGATGGGACGGCCCGTCCGGTTCCAATCGGCTAACAGGTTCTTGTCGCTCTGGTTCAACATGTTCAGGTTTCCGAGCGGAGTGTCTCCGTTGGTGATGGCGGAGTCGATGATCTGTTCGAATGCTTCCAGCCAGCCACGGATGGTGGATGCGTCGTGAAGGTCCGTGTTGTATTCGCATTCGAGAACCATGCGGGTGTCGGTTTGCACGAGGTTGAAGAACAAGTCGAAGTTCACGAACTGTTTGGGATTCGTTTCGACATCGAACTGGAGATCGTCGAACCGGATTTGATCCGTTCCGTTCTTGTCGATGTTGAAGATCACGGAAACCAAGGGCACACGGCTGGTGTCCCGTTCGAGCGGAATCTTTCGCAACAGGCTTCCGAAGGTGAAATCCTGGTAATCATATGCCTCAAGAACGGTTTCCCGCACTTCGGCGGCGAATTCCTTGAAGTTCCGTTCGGAGCCTGGGTGCAAACGAAGCGGAAGGAAGTTCAAACAATGGCCGATAAGCTCATCGCAACCGATCCGGGTCTGGCCGGCCGCGGGAACTCCGATGACGAGATCATCCTGCCCGGTCAAGCGATGCAACAAGGTGGCGAACGACGTCAGCAGCGTGGCGAAAACGGTGCCGCCCAATGCGGGTGAGGCTTTCTTGAGGCGTTCGAATCGCGTGGGGTCCAGAACGATCGATTCCATCGCTCCCTTGTATCCCTTGACGGGAGGCCGGGGGCGATCCGTGGGAAGATCGAGAACGGGTGAGCCGTTGATGTATTTTGCAACCCAATAGTCCTCGGCGGCCTGGGATTCCCGCGAATCCACACGGCGCTTTTCCTGACGCGCGTAGTCGGCGAATGACATGGCCGGCGCGATTCGCGGAAGTCCGCCCGACTTGCGCGCGTTGTAAGCGACCGCCAGTTCTGATAGAATCATGCCAAAGGACCAGCCATCGCAAATCATGTGGTGCGCGGTGAACAGCAGCTCATTCTTTTGGTTTGATAGACGGACCAGCTCGAAGCGGACGAGGGGGCCGTGGGTCAGGTCGAAGGGCATGGAACTCTCCGAGCGCTTGATCAGCGAGATGGGAACCGAGGAGGACGGCGAATTGGGGTTGAGACTGCGGAAGTCATGTTCGATGAGTTCCACCGAATTCCGGGACGGATGGAAAAACTGGAAGTTTCCATCCTCCGAAAACGTGCTCCTCAATGCGGGATGGCGGGTGACGATATCCACCAGTGCGGATTTGAGAGCCACGACATCCAACTCTCCTTCAAATCGGATGATGTTTGATTCATTGAACGCGCAGTTGGCCTCATCGCCCATCTGCACGGCGTGGAAGATCTCACGCTGCGCCTCGGTGGTGGGCGCGAGATCGCAACGGGGGAACGCAATAGGCGCGGGCAGGTGTCCTTCGCGGCTGGCGGGAAGGAATCCCGCGGATTGCAGATCGGCAATGGCCTCGACAAACGAACGGATCAGGAAATCGAAGTCCTCGTCCGTATGAGCCGTGGTGAAATAGAGCGGACGTCCCTCCCAAACGTGGACTCCTTTTTCGCGAAGCGCATACCAGAGAAGACTCGCGTGTTTCAAATCCGGCGCGTGTTCGATGACGGCGTATGCGCTGAAATGCGGAATTCTGATAGGAACTCCGATGTCCTCGAGGTGGTGGTTGAGGGTGCGGCAGAAGCGGGCCACACGTTCTTCCATCTCGATCTGGAGCCGCGGTCCTTCCGCCTTGAGATGTTGCACCACCCTCCACGCCGCCGCCATGGCGAGGGGATGCCTGACGAATGTTCCCGCGAAGAAGGTCACCCCCACTTCCGGGAAACTATCGTCACCGTAACTCCAGTGCCCGCCGTCCAGAGCGTCCATGTATTCGCGTTTGCCGGCGAGGACACCGATGGGCATGCCACCGCCGATCACCTTGCCATAAGTGGCCAGGTCCGCTTCCACGCCGAAGTAGGCTTGCGCGCCGCCGGGCGCGCAGCGGAAACCGGTGACGACCTCGTCGAAGATCAATGCGGTTCCGGACGCCTTGGTGATGGATCTGACCTCACGCATGAAATCCCGCGGCTGCAGGCCGGGGGCACGGCTTTGCACCGGCTCTACCATCACCGCCGCGAGTTCGTGGGCGTGGGCCTTGAGAATTTCCAGCGAGGCTGGGTCCGCGTAGTCGAGAACCAGCATGTTTTCCACCAACGAGTCCGGAATGCCGGGCGCGATGGGTTGGGCTTTGTAAACTCCATCCACCCATGATCCGCGGACTAGCACTTCTTCAAACATGCCGTGGTAGTCGCCGGTGAAATAGGCTATCCGGTTCCTGCCGGTGATCGTGCGCGCCAGACGCATCGCGGCCATCACCGCTTCCGATCCGGTGTTGCAGAAGGTCGCCCTGTCCATGCCGGTTAGATCGCAGATCTCCCCGGCGAGTTTTCCGGCGATCGCGGATTGAGGGCCGATCTCCATTCCGCTGGCAAGCTGCTCGGAAATGGCCCCCTGCAACCAGTCCGGCGAATGTCCGAAGAAGTAGGTGCCGAATCCCATCGTGATATCGACGTATTCGTTGCAATCCACATCCCAGATCCGCGAACCCTTGCTCCTGGACGAGACAATCGGATAGACCATCTCCTTCCACTGGGACTTGAATCCGGAAACGGCTCGCGGGTCCGCGAAGTGCCCGCGATGTTCCGCGGTGTAGGCTTTCGAACCGGGAGTTTTTCCGGTGTATCGGGTGATCAGGGAATTGAGATAAGTCTCTTGGGAAACCGTGAGGCCGCCGCTTTCGCCCTTTTCGAGCGGCTTGAAGGGACCGAAGCGGGTGGCGGTCGTTCCGCTGCGTTCGAAGCGGGATGGCCAGAGGACTTGGCTGAGCCCATTGCTTGGCGGAGCGGAAACACGGGCGCCCTGTCCGGCCATCAAGGTCTGGAGCATTTGCAGGTTATTCGCCAGAAGTTGCTCTAACGGATTATTTCCAGCCGCAGGCGTCTGCGGGGTGGAAACCACTGCGGGTGTGGTTGGTGCGACCTGTTTCGCTGGTGCGTCCGGCGGCATGGCGGCGTCCAGGTGCGCGGCGAGTGATGCCACGGATGAAAGGTCTCCCAGCATTTGACGGAACGTCACTTTCACTCCGAACCGGGATTGCACGGCCTGGCTCGCCTGCGTGAGGAAAAGGGAATCAAAGCCCAACTCGGTGAACGTGGCCTTGTCATCGGTTGCTTCAATGCCGGAAAGCTCGCGAATCAGCGCGCGCAGTTTCAGGGTCAGTTCCGGAAGTCGGTCTTTGGAAATCATTTCAACGGAGGGGGACGGAGTGGTGACTGGAATGGTTGGTGCGCTTGCCGCCGCAACGGCGGGAGTTGTTGCGGAGGCGGATTGATCCACCCAATAGCTTTGTCTTTCGAACGGATAAGTCGGCAGGTTGAGTTTGCGGCGACTCTGGCCCGTGATCCACGCGTCCCAATCGACATCGGCTCCGTGTTTCCAAAGCTCGCCGAGGGCCGCGGCGAAATCTTCGGTGTCAGCGGCCGCGCCAGGCAGGGTGGAAACGACAGGTTCGTTCGCGCGATCCGGATGTTGCCTGACAAATTGCGAGAGTGCTTGTCCGGGTCCTGATTCGAGGAAAATCAGATTACCTTCTTTCAGAGCTTGCTCCACCGCTTGGCTGAACAAGACGGGCTGCCTGAGCTGTCTCGCCCAGTATCCCGGGTCCGCGAGCGTGGATGAATCGATGGTGGATCCCGTGCATGTCGAAATCCAAGGAATCTCGGGTGTGCGGGCCGGAACCATCGCCGCTTCTTCCGTGAATGGACCGATCATGGCGTCCATCATCGAGGAGTGGAATGCGTGCGAGGTTGATAGAATCCGCGATTGGGTTCCTGAAAACTCAAGCTCCTTCTGGTAGTTAGAAATCGATTCCGATGGTCCGGACACCGTGCAAAGATGCGGACTGTTCACCGCCGCCAGACAGAGGTCGGCCGGGATGTTGAGTTCGGATGCGGACTTGCGGATTGCAAGCATCGAGCCGCCCGGCAGGTTCTGCATCATCCGGGCGCGGATCGACAGCAACCGCGTCGCGTGTTCGAGACTGAAGGTTCCCGCGATCACTGCAGCGACGTATTCGCCGATGCTGTGACCGATCAACAGGGCGGGTTTCACGCCAAGCGAGATCCAGAACTTCGCCAATGCATACTCGACCGTGAAGATGCAGGGTTGGGTGAAATTTGTCAGATGAATGTCCCTTTCGGCCGCTTCAACGGAATCCGCGGATGGATAGAGTGTCGCCCGGATGTCATGCTGGAGCAGGGGACGGAACCAGACAGCGCATTCGTCCACCGCGTCACGGAAGACGGGTTCGGCTTCATACAAGCCGCGCGTCATGCCCACGGACTGCGATCCCTGGCCGGGGAAGAGGAAACAAACACCGCGCTGGGATTTCGGTGCATCCGCGGCTTTGATCTCGGCCTTCAGTTTCGCGACTGCGTCGTTGGCATCCTTTGCGACGATCGTCGTGCGAACCGGGAACACGCGCCTCCCTTTGGCAAGGGTGAACGCGACGTCCGGAAGAGATGGCTGTTCGCTTTCGAGGTGATCCGCCAATCGCGCGGCGGCGGCTGAAAGCGCGGTTGGAGTTCTGGCTGATAGAATCAACAACTCGGCGGATCGACCTGCGGAGCTTTCAAGTGGCAGCGGCGCTTCTTCCACGACCACGTGGGCGTTGGTTCCCCCGACTCCGAAGGCGCTCACACCAGCGATGCGCGGAACATCACTCCGTTTCCAGTCCAATTCGGATTCCACTGGACGGAACGGGCTGTTGGCGAAATCGATCCTCGGATTGGGTGCCTTGAAGTGCAGCAATGCGGGGATCTTCTCGTGGCGGAATTGTTGGACGGTCTTGATCAATCCCGTCACGCCCGCGGCGCAGTCTAGGTGACCGATGTGCGTCTTGCCCGTGCCGATGGCGCAGAAACCATTCGCCTCGGCACCACCTTCACGGAAGGCCTTGGTCAGCGCGCTGACTTCGATGGGATCTCCAAGTGGCGTGCCGGTTCCGTGGGCCTCAATGTAGCTCACCTCGGACGGGTGGACTCCAGCGGCGGACTGGGCGAGCGCGATGACGTCCGCCTGCGCGTTGAGTCCCGGGGCTGCGAATCCGATCTTGTCGGATCCGTCGTTGTTCACCGCCCAGCCCTTGATCACCGCGAGGATGGGGTCGCCATTCTGGACCGCCTCGCTCAAGCGCTTGAGCAGCACCACGCCGCAGCCGTGGCCGAAGACGGTGCCCGCGGCATTGGCGTCGAAGGCTCGGCAGGTGCCGTCCGGAGAGACCATGCCGTCCTCCTGATAGATGTAGTCCCGGTGTTGCGGAAAGGAAATGGAGACGCCGCCGGCGAGCGCCATGTCGCATTGATAAGTCAGCAGCGAGGTGGCCGCCTGGCAGATGGCCACGAGCGAGGTGGAGCAAGCCGTCTGGATGGTCATGCTCGGTCCGCGGAGGTTCAGCTTGTAGGAAACGCGGACGGGCAGGAAGTCCTTGTCGTTTCCAAGCATCGTCTGATACTCGGATACCTGATAGTTCTTCGCCAGCGAGAACCCGGTGCCGAGATTGTGCAGAAGATAGGTGTTCAGGCTGAGTCCGGCGTAAACCCCGATCAGGCCGGGATAGGTCGCTGGATCGCAGGCTCCGTGTTCGAGCGCCTCCCACGCGCATTCGAGAAACACACGATGCTGGGGGTCCATCAGTTCCGCTTCCTTCGGGTAGATGTTGAAGAAGGACGCGTCGAAAAGGTCCGGTTTTTCCAGGATGCTCCTGGCTCCGACATACTTGGTGCCGTCCGCATCCACCCGGCCGGGAAAGCGGCTGATGCAATCCTTTTGGTCGATCAGGTTGCGCCAGAATTCATCCGGATTGGATGCTTCGGGAAAGCGGCCGGACATTCCAATGATGGCAATGGCCTCGGGTGCCTGCG
>DAISZP010000252.1:0-8224 GCA_036824745.1 Luteolibacter sp. | reverse complement strand
TTGGGGATCGGATGCGAGCACCGGCATCTGGTTCGTCCTCAATGTGGATGGCAGGGAACTCGGCCTGCGCCACGGCGATGACTCGGCCGCGCCGGACATGCTCTTCGGCAACAAGCAGATCGTCAGCTTCGCGCCGAACCAATGGGTCTATCGCACGATGGCCCTGCCACTCCACCTCACGCAGGGGAAAACCAGCGTCTCCCTCAAGATCCGCTCGATGGGCTGGATCTCGGATTACGATGCGGGACCGCTTTTCGGCGACTACAACAAGCTGATGAACTCGCCCTCGCTCGGGCTCTATCGGATCTACACGCACCTCGGTTCCAAGCTCGACACCAGCGGCGAGACTCAGGGGGCCGGTTTCACCCCCGCTTCCCCGCGCGCCTTGGAAAACGAGACCACCGTGGTCAACAACATCAAGAGCGCGGTGAACAACGAGATCTCGAAGTTCATGGGATACTCCGTCAGTTCATTGAAACCCTTGAACCTCGCCTACCTGGCGAAGTGCCACGACGCCCGCGAGAACCTCGGCGAAACGTGGATCAGCGACGGCGGCGCCAACACCGCATCCACGCTCGTCCAGAAGGTCATCGATGGCATCGACTATCAGGTCGCCCGCCAGGCCGCGGACGGGAACTATTTCAATTCATTCGGAAACGACAGTTGGGGTGGCGGATTCGGCCCGCTTGGCGAGGCGATCCGGCTGCTCTGGCCGCAGATCAACGCCGGCACCACGATGAGCACCACAGTCGCCTACGGCGGCAGCTATGGCACGATCACCCGCACCGCCGCGTGGTCGCGCGCGCTGCGCACCAGCCTCGACTTCGGCCGCTTCAACCGCCGCGGCGGCGGCCTCTATGCAAACCAGGACGTCCTTGCCGTGGAAAACACTTACAACGCCAACCGCGGGCTGTTGTTGGTGGATCCGGCGAACGCCTTGTTAGAGACCGAGGCCCAGCGCTACTTCAAGGAAGCCTGCGGCCTGTTGCCATGGGCCGGCTCGGACCAGGCGGGTGGCGGCGCGGTACCGGTGAAGGGCACCTATCCGCTCGGCGCTTCGTTTTATCAGGTGACCAGCGACGGCACCACCAAGGACGGCGGTGGTTTCGTGGGCAGTGACTATGGCGAGATGGGTTCTTACGCCGTGCGCTGGGGAGTGATCTCCGGCAACACCGATATCCTGAACCGCGGCCTCCAGATGCTTCGCGCGCGTGCCGTGTTCCGGTTTCCTTCATTCGACAGTCAGGGCTATCGCATGATGCAGGGAGCCAATCCGATCGGCGTACGCAACCGCACACTCCCCGGTCATTACGGCTATCTGGAACGTGGCAACGGCGGCGTGGATGTCGCCGGGCTCGGCACGACCGTGATCGGTGCGGACCTGATGGGATACTTCCAGAACGGCATCGCGGAAGGGCAGCAGCTCCAGTCGATGAACGGCAGCAATGATCCCTACATGGTGCGGAACTGGAACCTCGCTAAAGCGCAGGCCGCCACCAACATCCCGGTCCCGATGTCGCCCGGCGCTCCGGATTTCGCATGGGGCGATGAGGAAAACATGGTGGTCGCCGCCAAGTCCGGTGAGAACCGCATATTCGTGAACCTGTTCTGGGCCGCCACCGGTTCGATCAACGGCTGGGCCAAAATCTTCCACCTCCCCGCGAACGCCGCGCCGGAGTATTCCGAAGTGCAGATCGACGACCTCCGCTACCGTCCCACCGGAAATTTCCAAACCCTCGGCCGCAGGGTGGACAGCAGCACCCGCCAGCCCTTCGACAACCCGGAAAGCGCTTACAACGGCGTCGTCTGTCCGCTCGCCATGCGCTCGGATCTAACAAACCCGCCGGCGAACGATCCGGACGGCGGCAAAGGCACCGGCTACACGCTGCGCTACGGCCACTGGCTCATCGGCATCAACGCCCACCACGCGGATTCCTACGAGGTCATCCTTCCCTCCAACTTCTCCGCCGCGCTTCCGATCAAGGAACTCATTTCCGGCAACAACGTGACCACCGCGTCAGTAATCCTCGCGCCGAAGACCACCGCGGTGTTCTATCTGCCGGATGTCGTCGATCCGTCGCCACCGCCCACGCGGCCGCTGCTGCTAACCGCCGCCTCCACCGCCAGCACGGTCGTGCTCGATTGGCCGGAAACCGCAGGCGGCGTTTCCTATCAGGTGAAACGATCCACCACCTCCGGCTCGGGATATTCCGTGATTGGAAGCACCGGTTCCAGCTCCTTCGTGGATGCCACAGCAGCCGCGGGAACGACCTACTATTACGTCGTCTCCGCCCTGAACTCCACCGGCGTCGAAGGCGGAAACTCGATCGAAGCATCCGCCACACTCAAGGCCACCGGACTGCTCAACCGGGCGGTCGGCGGCAGCGCCACCGCCAGTCTCAGCTCGGGAACCTATCCTCCATCCAACGCGTTCGACGGCAGCAACAGCAGCAAGTGGAACAGCGGATCCACCGGCGTCGCCTCGTGGCTTCAATATGACTTCGGGAAGAACATCACCTGGGCCGTCACCCGCTACGACATCACCAGCGCGGATACCACCAACCGCGATCCGAAGGACTGGACTTTCGAAGGTTCCACCGATGGCGTGAACTGGGCGGTGCTCGACACCCGCACGAACCAAACCTTCAGCTCACGCGCGCAAACCCGCCAGTTCACATTGTCCAACACCACCGGCTACCGCTTCCATCGTCTCAACGTCACCGCGGTCAATGGCGGACTCGGCTATGAAATCCAACTCGCCGAACTCGGCCTCTACGCCTCCGTTCCCGGAACCACGCCCCTGCTCACCGCTCCGCTCGGACTCGCCGCCGCATCCGGCGACAACCAGGTGTTTCTCACCTGGACCGCGCTCGCAGGTTCGGACCGCTACTTCGTGAAACGCGGAGCGTCCTCCACAGGTCCGTTCACAACGATCGGAACCACTGACACGCCATGGTTCGCCGACACCACCGCGCCGAGTTCCGGCACATGGCACTACGTGGTGGTCGCGCTGAACTCCGGCGGAGAAGGCGCGGCCAGCACCTCCGTCAGCGCCTCGTTCGGTCCCTTCACTCCATCCGCGCCAGCCAGCCTAACAGCCACCAACGGCCCCAACGCGGGCAACGTCACCCTCACTTGGGACGCTCCACCCGGAACTCCGACCTTCACGCTCAAGCGCTCCACCACCAGCGGCGGCCCTTACACCGCCGTCGCCAGCGGCATCTCGGACCTGCGCTTCACCGACAGCGGCCTCACCAACGGCACGACCTATTACTACGTCATCTCCGCCACGCAGTCCGGCAGCGAAAGCCCGAACTCCGCCGAGGTTTCCATCACCCCGCTGTCGTTCGCATGGAACGGCACCAGCGCGAACTGGAGCGTCGCTTCGAATTGGGGCGGCACTACTCCCGGGAACGGCAGCCTGCTGCTCTTCAACGGCTCACCCGCGGTCACCACGACTTCTAACAACCTCACCAACCTGGGCGTTTCCGGCATCGTCTTCAACAGCGGCGCGGCGGCGTTCACCCACGGCGGAAACTCTATCACGCTCGGTGGCGATCTCGTCAGTTATTCAACCAACACCCAGACCCTCAACTTCGGCATGACCTTGTCCGGAAACCGCACGATCAACGTGCAGGCCGGACAAGTGATCGTCGCCGGAGTCATCACCGACGGAGCCGCCACCTGGCAGATCCGCAAGGAAGGTTCCGGCCTTCTCGCGCTGCGCGGCGCGAACACCTTCGATGGCGGCATGATCATCAACTCCGGCACCGTCGGTGCTGCCCGCTCCGCCGGAACCAGCACCAACCTCGGCAGCGGCACCGTCACCATCAATCAAGGCGGCATTCTCCGCCTCGGACATTCGGTGACGAGCAACACGAACACGACCACCACGCCGAACAACATCGTCCTCGCCGGAGGATCCCTTCATGTGGACGACGCCTATCAGCGTCTCACCGGCACGCTGGATGTCACCGCCGGCGGAAACCTCGGCTCCACCTACAACTCCGGTGCCAGCACCAGCGGCGAGCGTGACAAGGGGCTCTTTCTCGACGGAATCGTCACCGGAACAGGCAATCTCAACCTCTTCCACACCGGCATCAGCACCGGAAACAATTACAACACCTCGATCGTCCACTTCAACAACGCCGCGAACACTTACTCGGGTGAAATCACCGTCATCCCGATGAACGGCACCGCGGGCGGCAGCTACCTCGGCATCGGAGCCACCAACGCCCTGCGCAACGCCACCGTGATTCTCGATGGAAACAACACCAGCAGCCACCGCCGTTTCGGCGACAGCACGATCTGTTTCCGTTCGGGTATCGGCGCGGCGAGCCTTGGAGAGCTCTCCGGCACCGGAGACATCGTGCTGACCGGCTACGACATGATCAACCACGCCTACCTCAGCGAGGCGATCACCCTCACGGTCGGCGAAGCCAACCGCGACTCCGAATTCTCCGGCACCCTCAGCGGACTCGGCGGACTGACGAAGGCGGGATCAGGCACCTTCTCTCTATCAGGAAACCTCAACTACGCGGGCTCCACCACCGTGCAGGACGGCACCCTGGTCATCACCAGCCCGCTGCTCGGCACTGGACTCACCACGGTGAACAACGGAGGAACGCTCGCGGCGGACTCCGATCTATCAGGCGCGCTGCTCGTAAACGCCGGAGGCATCGTGTCTCCCGGCGGAGCGGACACCGGGCTCATCCGCTCGAATGGACTCACCCTCACCAACGGTGCGGTCCTTCGCTTCGATCTCGGTGGAACCAGCAGTTCCGATCTCATCGAGCTTTCGGGCGGCGCGTTCACTCCACCCGCATCCGGTCAGGCGCAGCTCCAGCTCGCGGCCATCGCCGGATTCGGCCCGGGAGTCTATCCACTTGTCACCAACGCATCCGGCATCGATGCCTCGTTGTTCCAGATCACCACGCCTCCTCCGTCCGGCTACAGCTACGCGCTCAGTTCTAACAACGGAGCACTTTCCGTCACGGTGACCGGACCACCACCCGCTCCGGGCCTGCTTCTCGCCTATGGAAAAACCGGCACCGTCTCGCTCGTTTGGAATCCCTCACCCGGCGCGCTCACCTACACCGTCTATCAGTCACTGCTTCCCGATTCCGGATTCGCCGCCGTCACCACGATTTCCGGAACCAGCCACACGATCACCGGTCTCACCAACGGCACTCCGGGTTTCTTCAAGGTGACCGCCACCAATGTGTTCGGTGAAGGTGACGCGTCCGAAGTCGTTTCCGCCACCCCGAATCCGAATACCTGGGTGGCATCGCCCACTTCGTTGGATTGGAGCCTCGCCTCAAACTGGGGTGGAGCCGCTCCCATCGACAACGCGCAGCTCACCTTCGGTTCCAGCAGCGCCACCAACCTGAACAACAACCTCGACGGACTCGCACTCGGCGGACTCGTGTTCAACAGCGGTGCCAGCGCCTTCACGCTTTCCGGAAATCCGGTCCTGCTCACCGGAGACATCACCAACAACTCGACCAGCGCGCAGACGATAAACCTCCAGATGACCCTGGTCGGCGACCGCGCCGTCACCACCAACACCGGTGCCATCACGCTCAACGGCGCGCTCAGCGACGGCGGATCTTCCTACGGACTGACCAAGGCGGGAAGCGGCACGCTCACGCTCAATGGCGCGAACTCGTTCACCGGCGGCCTCACCCTCAACGGCGGCACGGTTCTCCTCAGCGGCAGCAGCCCACTCGGCGCGGGGGATCCGATCACGATGGCCAACGGCACCTCACTCCAGTTTTCAGGTGCGACGATTTACAACGATCTCGTGGTCCCCACGGGTGCCAGCGTGAATCTTCTCAAAACCAACGGCAGTACCTACATGAACGGCCGCTTGATCGGCGGCGGCGTGATCAGCGAAACCACCGGCGGCGGCACCTTCCCCACCATTAACTGGAACAACGACAACTCCGGATTCACCGGCACCATCACCTCCAACGGCGGCAGTTCGCACCGCTGGCGTTTCAACAATCCGGAATCTGGAAGCGCGTCCGCCACTTGGATTCTCAATGCCAACCCCACCGATGCCTACGGCTTCAACTTCGGGGCCGACGGCACCATCGCCTTCGGCGCACTCTCCGGCAGCGGCTATTTCCGCAACGATGGCAACGGCACGCCCACCATGCGCATTGGCGATCTCGGAACCAACACCACGATGTCCGGCACGACGATGTTTTCCATCCGCATTCAGAAGGTCGGCTCGGGCATCCTCACTCTATCAGGATCGAACTTCTTCCACAGCGGCTCCACCACCGTCAGTACGGGCACACTCAACGTCACAGGAGCCATCGCCACCAGCCCAGTGACGGTGGAGAACGGCGGAACCCTTTCCGGCACCGGCAGCCTCGGTGGCAGCGTCACCCTCAACAACGGTGGCAGCCTGTCACCCGGCAACGGCGGTTCCGGATCCACGGGCAACCTCACGATCAACAACACCTTCATCCCGAAAAACGGATCGAATCTCCGCTTTGAACTCGGCACCTCGTCCGACCAGATCACGCTCGGCCTCACCAGCGGATTCACCGCCCCGAGCGGCGGTCCCGCCGTGATCCACATCAGCGCCGCCACCGGCTTCGCCGCCGGCACCTACACGCTCATCAACAACTTGGGCAGCGGCTCGCTCAGCACCAATTCCTTCACCCTTGGCACGCTTCCCACGGACTACGCCGGCACCCTCGCGGTGAATGGCGGCTCCCTCGAAGTCACCCTGCGTTTCGCGGGCGACGACTGGACCGGCACCACCTCGGGACTCTGGAGCGTCGCATCCAACTGGGGGAACTCCGTCCCGCTCGATGGCGACAAGCTCGGCTTCTCGACCTCCACCAACACCACGCTCAACAACGACCTCACGAACATGCTGGTCCGCGGCATCACCTTCAACAGCGGTGCGAGCGCCTTCAACATGAGTGGAAACGCGATCCGCCTCAGCGGCGACATCACCAACAACTCCACCGCCGCGCAGTCGATCGGCATGCCCATCATCCTCACGGCGAACACCACCGTCACCAGCAACACCGGCGCGATCACCCTCAGCGGAGTCATCAGCGAGAGCGGTGGCTCGTTCTCGATCACCAAGGCCGGCACCGGCGTGCTCACTCTGACCGGGGCCAACACCTTCTCCGGCGGCTTCGTCCAGGGCGCGGGGGACACCTACATTTCCGGACTCGGGACCGCCACTTCGGGAGCGTTCGGCACCGGCATCGTGACACTCGCGGGTGGCCGCATCCTCTACAACTCCGGCACCACCGCGCTTTACAACCCTCTCGTCGCCCAGACCGGCACCACCACCACCTTCCTCGAAGCCACCAACAGCCCGCTCTACCTCTACGGCAATCTATCAGGATCCGGAAACATCATCCTCGACGCCAACACCAACTACAACGGCATCCGCCTCGCAGGAGACAACAGCGGTTTCACCGGCACCCTCACGCTCGCCAGCACCGGAAACTCCGCGCGCCACAAGTTCGAGAACGTCAACGCCGGAAGCGCCGCCGCCCGATGGATCTTCAACGGCCCCACCGACAGCGGCTCGATGAACTTCGGCACCGGCACCATCCACTTCGGCGAGTTCAGCGGAAACGCCAACCAGATCCGCAACAACGCCTCCGGCACCGCCACCCTCAGCGTCGGCGCGCTCAACACGGACAGCACGTTCTCCGGCGTGATCAGCTCGGTCGGCAGCCTCGCGCTCACCAAGGTCGGCACCGGCACGCTCACTCTATCAGGAGTCAACACCTACACCGGAGCCACCACGATCCGGAATGGGACGCTCCGCTTCACCGGCAACAAACCCGGCTCCGGCCAAGTCACCGTCCAGAGCGGCGGCACGCTCGCCGGCACCGCCACCGTCGCGGGTCCGCTCGTCCTTGAATCCGGCGGATCCATCGCCCCCGGCAACAACGGCACTGGCACCCTCACGCTGTCCGGAAACACCACCTTCAGCTCCGGTGGAAACCTCCAGTTCGAACTCGGGAACCCCGCCTCCTCGGACAAGATCGCGCTCACCGGCCCCACCTTCACCGGTTCCTCCGGCGGCAGCGTGACCGTCAATCTTTCAGCCGCCAGCGGCTTCGGCCCCGGCACCTATCCGCTCATCACCGGAGCCACCGGCATCAGCGCGGCCGGATTCAGCATCGGCAGCGCGCCCGCCGGATTCACCTATCAGTTTTCCGCAGCTTCCGGCACGCTC
>DAISZP010000251.1:0-8238 GCA_036824745.1 Luteolibacter sp. | reverse complement strand
ATGGACATCTGGGAGCGCGTGTTTGAGGACAGCAGCGGCGGCACCAGCAATACGGTGGACGTTTACATCGGATACCTGCGCAAGAAACTCAACGCCGAGGGCGAGCCGGACCTCATCCGCACCCGCAGGGGGCAGGGATACGTCCTTGAGGAGCATCCATGAAACGCCAGCCATCCATCCGCCGGTCCCTGTTGATCCGTTGTGGCATCGGCATCGGTGTCCTGATGTTCGCGCTCTCGACCACGGTCTATCTGTTAGTCCGGCACGGAATGGAGAAGGAGTTGGAGAAATCGATCTGTCAGACGGCGGCCCTGCTTTCCAACCAGGTGGAGCTCGAAGACGGGAAAATCACATTCGAATGGCAGGAAGGCCTCGGCACGAACCGGAACCTGATCGATGACGGCTTGTTTCAATTCTGGGACGAGTCCACCGGACTGACCACGCGTTCGCCGGGATTGCAGGCCGGGAACCTGCCGAAGTTCTGCGGTGAGAACGGCGCTCCGCTGGTGAAGGACATCATCCTTCCGGGAAACCAGCACGCCGCGAAGGCGGTGGGTCTCAGGATCTATCCATTCGTCCTGCCCAGCGAGATCGAGCGCATGATCTCCGAAGGCAAGCTGCTGGATTCGAAGAGTTTCCCACACATCCTCGTGGTCGCGAGGGACGTGAAGCCGATGAACCGCACGCTCACCCGCCTCCGTTGGATTCTCGGGACGGGAACCATTCTCACCCTGTCCCTTGGATTCATGTTGATCCATCGCGAAGTCAGGTTGTCGCTGCGCCCTATCGATGATCTAACGGAACAAGTGAGGAAGCGGTCCGGGCAGAACTTGGATTCCGCCCTGGAACTGCCGCAGTCGCTGCCCGGCGAGTTGAGCGGCCTGGCGGAAAGTTTTGACGCGCTGCTTGCCCGGGTGGCCGCCACGCGGCAACGGGAGCGGGATTTCATCCGCCATTCCGCCCACGAACTCCGCACGCCGATCGCCGGGCTGCTGGCCACCACCGATCTCGCCTTGTCCCAGGAACGAAACGCCGCGGAGCAGCGGAAGTTCCTCGAAGAATGTCAGCAAACCGCGAGGGACTTGAGTGAACTGGTCAAACGCCTGTCCGCCCTGGCCCGTATTGGAAACACTTCCTCTTCCGTTATTCCGGAACGATTCGACCTTTCCGCGTTGCTTGCGGAATGTGTGGAGCGGTTCCGTTCCGCGTTCGATTCCAAGGGCCTCGCCATTGAATTCGATCCGGCGGAAAACCCGCCGCCCGTGCTCGCCGACAAGGCGCTCTGCCGCATCATTTTCAACAACCTGCTCGACAACGCCGCCACTTACGCCGCTGCGGGAACTGGTGTGAATGTGGTGCTTGAAACCCACGACGACGGAAGCCGGTTGCGGGTTTCCAACGTGACGGACTCGGTGCCTGATGATGCGGAACGTTGGTTCGAGCCCTTGTTCCGGAAAAACGCGTCCCGTCACGATGCGGGTGCTCATCTCGGCATCGGATTGACCCTGAGCCGCGAAGCCGCCCTGGCCATGGGCGGATCGCTGACGGCACGCAAAGCGGGGGAGCATCGCGTCGAATTCATCTTCGAACTTCCGTCATTCCGCTCATGAACTGGTTCCACTGGGCTCTGCTCTCCGCATGTTTCGCCGGGGCCACGGCGGTGCTGGCGAAGTCCGGTGTGGAAGGTGTGAATCCGGATCTCGCGACGGCGATCCGGACCACGGTGGTGCTCGTGTTCACCTGGGGCATTGCATTGTTGAGTGCGAGGATTTCGGAAATACCGCACATTTCGGGGAGATCGTGGTGGTTTCTCGGACTCTCGGGCATCGCCACCGGCCTCTCGTGGTTGTGTTACTTCCGGGCCTTGCAACTGGGTGAGGCCTCGCGGGTGGCTCCGGTGGACAAGTTGAGCGTGGTGTTCGCCATCGTTTTCGCCGCGTTGTTTCTAAGGGAGAGGTTGTCGCTCCAACATTGGATCGGCGGGACGCTCATCTTCGCGGGCGCGCTCGTGCTCGCATGGAAACGCTGAGTCTGGTGGAAAAATCCGGTGGTCTCATCGGATTCTCATGTTCGCGGTGCTAGACCATGACGCGTTCGGCCGCCTGCCGAAACATCGCTTCCGATGAAAATCCGCGTCATCGCCTCATACTCCTTGCGTCTCGCGTTCCTGATCGCGGTCGGAAGCGTGGCGCTGGTGATTCTGCGGACGCGGGAGTTCTTCGAACGGTCCTTAAAGTTTCGAAAGGCCACAAACTGAAACCTGCCATCCACTTCCAACATGCGTCATTGGTTCCGATCCACTCCCGCCCGACTGGGCATCGTGTCGTTCGCCATGTTTTTCTCCGTGTCCATGGTTTCGCGGCTGGCATTGCTCGTCCAGGCCGGGCATGAAGTGACTTGGGACGCGTCGCTGCCCGGAGCGTTTGCCACCGGAATGGGCTTCGATGCGGCCGCCGGGATATTCGCGGCACTGCCATGGTTGTTGGCCGGTGCGTTGCTGCCCCGCGGGTTCAAACGATCCAAGTCCGCCGTGATCTTGTTAGGCGCGCTGATGACTCTCTTCGCGGGCCTGCTGATTTTCATCACGACCGCCGAGTGGTTCTTCTGGGACGAGTTCGGCGCGCGGTTCAATTTCATCGCGGTCGATTACCTGATCTGGACGCAGGAAGTGTTGGGCAACATCGGCGAGTCCTATCCGATGCTGCCGATCATCGGCGGAATCACGGCGTTGGCGGGCGGTGTGGTGTGGGTGCTGGGAAAACGGGGAATTCTTCGGTGGATCCTTGCCGGAGAAGAGGATTGGAAGGGGCGGCTTGGAGTGCCTTTGACCGGCATCGCACTTGCGGCATCGGCTGCGTGGTTCGTCAACCAAGCATCCATGCCCGCGTTCGCCAATCAATACCATGGCGAATTGGCGAAGAACGGCTGCTGGTCCTTCATGGCCGCGTTCCGGCAGATGGAACTCGATTACGAGAAGTGGTATTTCAGGCTGCCGAAAAGCGTCGCGCTCAGTGATGCGAAGCGTCTTCTCACCACCCCGGAAGAACCCGCGGCATCCCATTCCGTCGAGGATTTTCACCGCATGGTGACCGGGCGCGGACCGGAGAAGAAATGGAACGTCATGCTCATCTGCATGGAAAGCATGAGCGGCAGCTACATGAGCTACGCGGGTGGCAAAGATGGTCTCACTCCGAATCTGGATCGTTTGGCGAAGGACTCGTTGTTCTTCGAGAACCTCTACGCCACCGGCACCCGCACGGTGCGCGGCATGGAGGCGCTCACCTTGAACCTGCCGCCCACTCCTGGGCAGGCGGTCATCTATCGGCCCGAGGGCACGAACCTTGTCACCACCTTCACGCCCTTCCTGGATCGTGGTTACGACTGCGCGTTTTTCTACGGTGGAGACGGACGTTTCGACTTCATGAACCGCTACTATTCCACCGCGGGCTGCCGCATCAGTGATGTGAACGCGTGGAAGAAGGAGGACGTGACGATGAAAACCTCCTGGGGAGCCTGCGATGAGGACCTGTTCCGCAAGGCGATCTCCGAAGCGGATGCGGATCACGCGGCGGGAAGACCGTTTCACTACTTCTGCATGACCACAAGCAACCACCGGCCCTATGATTTTCCGGATGGCCGCATCGACATGAAATCCCACAGCGGCCGGCGCGCGGCGGTGAAATACTCGGACTGGGCGATCGGCCACTTGATCGATGAGGCGAGGAAAAAGCCGTGGTTCGACAACACCCTTTTCGTCATCGTTTCCGATCACTGCGCGAGCAGCGCCGGCAAGGCGGAGATCGACGTGACGAAATACCGGATTCCGGCGATGGTTTACAATCCGTCACTGATTCGTCCGCAATCGGTTTCCACCTTGTGCAGCCAGATCGATCTCATGCCCACCGTGTTCGGGTTGTTGGATTGGAACCATGAAACCCTGAGCTACGGCCACGACCTGCTGGAACCTTCCGCCGCCACCCGCCCGGGGCGCGCTTTTGTCAGCAACTATCAGAAGATCGGCCTGCTCACGGACGAGGGCCTCGCGGTTCTCAAACCGAACCGCAAGGTCTCCACCTATGCCTGTGACCGGAGAACCGGCGATTGCACGGCGCTTGATCCCGTGAAATCGCGGGATCTCGTGCATGATGCCACGGTTCTCTATCAGAGCGCCTCGTGGCTCTTCGGCAGCGGCGGGCTGAAACGAACTCCGCCCAGCCAGATCGCATCCCGCGATCACGGCGGCACGGCAGCCAGCCATGCTTTTTGAAATCCACCTCATCAACACCATGTCCGAAATCGCATCCCATCCACCGGAAAAGCTCCACGTTCCCAAGTCCCGTCTGAGGGCGCAGGGATTCCCCAGCCTGTATCGCAAGACGCTCTTCAGCGCGTTCTCACTACTGCTCGTAGCCTATCTGGTCTTCGCGCATTCTCCGTGGCATTTCCATCCCGGCGTGGTGTCGGCATTCCAGATCTCCGGCATGCTCCTGCTCTTCGCGGGTATCGTCGGCCGCTCGTTTGCCACGCTCTCCATTGGCGGCCACAAGGACCGCAGGATTGTCACCACCGAGCTCTATTCGGTCTGTCGCAATCCCCTGTATTTCTCCTCGTTCCTCATGGCGCTGGGCGTCGGGCTGATGTCCGCGCGGATCGACTTCCTTCTGCTAGTGTCCGCGGGATTCCTCGCGATATTCTATCCGATGATGAGGAACGAGGCCCGATACCTGCGCGAACGCTTCGAGGACTACGCGGATTATGAAAAAAATGTCCCCCTGTTCTTCCCTGACCTCCGTCTGTGGAAGGAACGTGCTTTGTTTGAGATCAACTTCCGCTTGCTGAAACGCACCTTGCTGGACTCGCTGGTCGTGCTGATCGTGATTCCGGTGATGCTGTTCCTAGGAACCCGCTGACGGCCGCCGGAGGCTTGTCTCCCGTGGAGGATCTCGTTTTCCAAATTCATGAAGGACTCAGGGGAGAACCCGCTTCGCCACCTCGCGCGCTCCATCCCCGGTGATGGTGAACTCCAGCCAAACCGTGCCTGGCGGCAGCAGTTCGGGAAACTTGTCCGCCCACTCGGCGATGACGATGCCTCCGGAATCGAGGATTTCATCCCAGCCGATGGAGAGCAGTTCGTCCGCGCTTACTAACCGATAGAAATCGAGGTGGAAGACGGGCAGGCGTCCGCCGGGGTATTCGTGGACGAGGCCGAAGGTGGGGCTGGTGACCTCGGCGGAGGAACCGAGGCCGGTGACAAAGCCTTTGGTCCAGTGGGTTTTACCGGCTCCGAGACCGCCGACGAGGGCGATGACCGCGCCGGATTGCATTCCCGCGGCGGCTTGCGCGCCGAGGGATTTCATGGATTCCGGGGTGTTAGCTCTGCCGGTCATGGGGACGAAAAAAACCGGGCCGTGTGGACGGACCGGTTTTCTGAAGATCGAGTTCCCGATCTGGAGATCAGGGAAGCAGGTTCACCGAGCGCGATTGTTTGATCGCGTTGGTGATCTTGCGGTGAAGCTTGGCGGAAACGCCGGTCACGCGGCGGGGAAGGATCTTGCCGGTCTCCGAGGTGAACTTGGAGAGCAGTTCCGCGTTGGTGAACACGACTTGATCCAGAGGGATGTCGTGACGGCGGCGCGGCATCTGCCGGTTGGCCTTGCGGAAATTGATGCGGCGTTGGACGGTCTTAGGCTCGGACATGGGACAAATCAGCGGAGTTCGCGGTGAAGGGTGCGGCGCTTGAGGAAGGGATTGAATTTGACCTTCTCAAGACGGCCCGGCGTGCGGAGGCTCTTCTTGTTACGCGTGGTGACGTAGCGGGAAGTCGGCTTGCCCTCGGCTTTCGCCTCGGTGCATTCTAGGATGATGATCTCGCGTGGCATGGGAACTTTGGGGGGCGGATGTTGGTTTAATCTTCGTCCTCGTCAAGCGAAACCGTTTCGGAATCCTCATCCTCGACATAATTTCCTCCGGAGAAGCCGACTTCGTTGGACGGACGGAAGCGGCGCTTGCCGTATTCCTTCTCCCATTGCGCCTGACATTCGACGGTGAGGCGGGCGAAGGGGATGGCTTCGAGGCGGGCTTGCGGGATTTTCTTGGTGGACATCTCGCAGATGCCGTAGCTGCCAGCTTGGATGCGGCGCAGGGCTTGCTCGATTTCGTAAAGCGCGTCCTGTTCCTTGGCGAGCACGGAGAGGGCGAAATCGCGGTCATAGGCGTCCGATCCGGCGTCGCCCTGGTGCTGGCCGGAGCCCGAGGCTTCCGAGCCTTCCGGCGCGTTGCGGATGGTGTCGCGGGTCATGCCGGACATGGAATCGACGAGCTCGTCGCGGAGGTCGAGCAGGCGTTGTTTCTGCTTTTGGATGAAAGCCGGGCTGTGGGAGCCGTTCGCGCCGTTGGCGGAAGGCTCGGGAGCGGGAGTGATCGCGGGTTTCGGCGGCACGAAAGGCGGCTTGACCGGAGCCGGCGGGACGGGGAAGTCCACCAAGGACGACTTTTTCACGACTGGCGCGGCGCTCGCCTTTGCGGCTGGCTTGGCCGCGGGTTTTTCGGCCACGACAGGCTTTTTCTCCGGGGGGGCGGCGATGGCCTTCTTGATCGGGGCGGGCTTCGCAGGCTCGGCCACGGTCGGGGCGGGCTTTTTCGCCGGGGCCGGTGCCTTGGCGGGGGCGGATTTCTTCACCTCGACCTTTTTGGCTGGAGCCTTCTTGGTTTCGGGCTTTTTGCCAGCGGGCTTGGCCGGCTTCGCAGGAGTGGCCGTTTTCACGGGCTTGGCCGCAGCCTTGGGCGCGGTTTTTTTGGCCGTGGAGGAAGACTTGACGGGCTTGACGGCGGGTTTGGCCTTTCCTTTGGGAGCGGCGGATTTGCTGGTGGTTTTCTTCGCGGCCATGGCGCAGAGATAAGATGCGGGTGATGAAAACGATGGCTCGCTGTGCCGGAATTCCGGGGCCTTCGGGTGCGGCGAGCGCGGTGGGTTAGCGCTTGTTTTCCACTCCATCAAGGCGAAAGTTCATGAAGTTCGAAATAAGCAGACGATTCAATCTCCGCAGGAGGCTTGAAATGGCGGATCGCTTGTCTAAGGTGCGGCCCCGCCATGCAGCTCAGCGCCATAGTCGAAGCTCTTCTCATCGCTTCCCACGACCCCCTCGCGGCCGAGGAGATCGCACGTTTGGTGCGCTCACGCGTCGCCGAGGCGGAGGATGTGCGCTTGCGTGAATCCGAAGAGGGCAAGGAAACCCCGCCTCTGCCGGATTGGCTGGTCGCTCTGGCCTCGATTTCCTCCGAACAGGTGGTCGCCGCCATCGCCGAGCTCAATGCAACCTATCAGGAAAGCAAACGCGCGTTCACCGTGCTCGAGCGCCCGAAAGGCTGGAAACTCTATACCCGCGTCGAATACGGCGACTTCGTCCGCCAGCTTTTCCCCGGCCGAAAACCCGAACGCATGAGCGGTCCCGCCATGGAAACGCTCGCCATCATCGCCTACCGACAGCCGATCACCAAGGCCGCCATCGAAGCGGTCCGCGGCGTGGCTTGCGATGGCATGATCCAGAAACTCCTTGATCGCGACCTCATCCGCATCGGTGGCCGCGCCGAGCTGCCTGGCCGTCCGCTGCTTTATGAAACGACGGATCTTTTCTTCGAACACTTCGGCATCCGTTCCATCGACGATCTGCCGAATGCCTCCGAGTTGAGAAAAGTAAAACTCCCCGATCCCGAGGAGGCGAAACCCGCAGCCGATCCGGAAACCCAGCTCGCCCTCAGCGCCGTCGGAAACCCCGCCGCGGCCGCTTCCTCCGAAGCCGATTCCTCTAACGAAGCCTGAACCCCTCTCGCAATTTTTCCGTGAATCTCGACGACATCCGCAAGCAGATCGACTCCATCGACCACGACCTCCTCGATCTCCTCAACCGCCGCGCGGACCTCGTCCATGAAGTCGGCGTCGTCAAAAAGCGCGACGGCCTCCAAATCTACGCCCCCGAGCGTGAGGAAGCCCTCCTGCGCCGCCTCATCTCCATGAATCAGGGCCGCCTCCCTGAAAAATCCATCCGCGCCATCTATCGGGAAATCATGTCCGCCGCGCTCGCCCTCGAGGATGATCTCAAAATCGCCTTCCTCGGCCCCGAAGGCACCTGGACGCATCAGGCGGCCATCAAGAAATTCGGCCACTCCGTAAATTACTCGCCGCAGCCGAACTTCGCCGACGTCTTCGACCAAGTCGCCCGCCGCCAGGCCGACTACGGC
>DAISZP010000250.1:0-8285 GCA_036824745.1 Luteolibacter sp. | reverse complement strand
CCGCGCTTGAAGCCGCGAAGTGGGTGGAGAAAGTCCGCGTGAACCCGGGAAACTACGCGGACAAGAAGAAGTTCGAAATCCGCGAATACAGCGATGATCAATACGAGGAGGAACTCGAACGCATCCGCGAGGAGTTCACCCCGCTGGTGCATCTTTGCAAGGACCTTGGCCGGGCAATGCGCATCGGCACCAACCACGGATCTCTATCAGACCGGATCATGAACCGCTACGGCGACACGCCGCTCGGCATGGTCGAGAGCGCGCTGGAGTTCGCCCGCATCGCCAGGGAAAACGATTACCACGAGCTCATCTTCTCGATGAAGGCCAGCAACCCGAAGGTCATGATCGAGGCCTACCGCCTGCTCGTCGCAAGACTCTATCAAGAAGGCGCGGACTGGAACTACCCGATCCACCTCGGCGTCACCGAGGCCGGCGACGGCGAGGACGGCCGCATCAAGAGCGCCATCGGCATCGGCTCGCTGCTGGCCGACGGAATCGGCGACACGATCCGCGTCTCGCTCACCGAGGATGCCGTGCATGAGATCCCGGTGGCAATGGCCATGGTGGAGCCGTACAACCAAACACAAAACCTTCCATCAGAGAAAATCCACTTCACTTCCTGTTACGATCCCTTCTCCTACGAGCGGCGGAAGAGCCAGCCTCTGACGATCATGGACCACCCGCTGGGCGGGGAAAACACGGTGCGGGTCTTCACCACGCAGGAAAAATGGAACGCGGTGGCGCACAAGATTTCCTCAATGGGCGACTTCAAGCCGGAGATCATCGTGGAGAAATCCGGAGTCGTCGAAATCGACCCGAACAACGACGCGGCGGTGACCGCTGTCAACGCGAGAACAGAGCCTTGCGTGGTCACGGTTTCCGATGACACGGAGATGGAAGTCATCCCGGCGTTCCGCTTGTTGGCGTCGAAGGTGGACGCGCGGCATCCGGTGTTGTTGAAGGACACGTTTCATCCACCCTCCGGGAATCAGGATTTTCTATCAGCCCTGCTGCCCGCCGCGCAAAACATCGGCTCGCTGCTCTGCGACGGCATCGGCGACGCGGTGCTGGTCCGAGGAGAAACCGCTCCCGGCCAATCGCTGCGGCTGGCCTACAACATCCTGCAGGCGGCCGGCACGCGCATTTTCAAAACCGACTACGTCGCCTGCCCCAGCTGCGGCCGCACGCTATTCAACCTCCAGCACACTACGCAGAAGATCCGCGCGGCCACCGGCCACCTCAAGGGCGTCCGCATCGCGGTGATGGGTTGCATTGTGAACGGCCCGGGCGAGATGGCGGACGCGGACTTCGGCTACGTCGGCGGCGCGCCTAACAAGATCAACCTCTACGTCGGCAAGACCGCCGTAAAGTTCAACATCCCCGAGGACGAGGCGGTGGAGCGCCTCATCGACCTCATCCGCGAACACGGCAAATGGGTGGACGCGCCCGAACCCGCATCCGTCTGACACCATGGCCGACACGCTCACGCAAACCCACGAGTCCACCGAGCTCGCCGTGCCATGGAACGTCATCGTGCATGACGATCCGGTGAACCTGATGGGCTACGTTACCTTCGTGTTGATGAGGATTTTCGGCTATGACGAGAAGAAGGCCACCGTGCTGATGATGCAGGTGCACCAACTTGGCAAATCCGTCGTCTGGACCGGAGAACGCGAGAAGGCGGAGTTCTACACCCAGCAACTCCAGGCCTATCAATTGAAAACCACCTTGGAAAAAGCCGCATGAAGATCATGCAGACATTGGAAGGCGGCCTCCGCGTGGACATGGAGGACGGGGACGACTGGAAAATCCTGTTAGGAATCCTCCGCGACGCCGCCTCCTGCGATGTGAAACTCGCCGACCGCCTCGGAAACATGGTCACCGCCGAGGAAGTGGCGGAGGATTGGAAGGAGTTCATCATTCCCGATCTCGACGCCACCTTCGATGCGGACCTCGCCCACGTTTCCAACTCCATCAGCGCGGCGCGGATGGAGTCCGCCGGCGGACCGGGACCGCTGTGGATTTCCAAGGACGACGGCTTCCGCTGGTACAGCGCTCTCAACCAGGCGAGGCTGGCGATCGAGGATAAGTTCCACTTCGGCCCCAGTGAGGAGGTGGATCCGGCGAAACTCACCACCGAATCAAGTGGCGCGTTTCTCAGATCCCTGATCTACACCAACCTCCAGAGCCTGCTGCTGGACCGGGTGATGCGCTGAATTCCGCGTGACGCGGCAAGACAATTCTGTCAGATGGGATGATATGAAATCCCGCACCGCATGGCTGCTGATCGCTGTTTCGCTAACTGCCGGTTTTTTCGCGGGGAAAACAACTTCCGGCGAAACCTCCTCCGCACCGGAGAAACCCACGCGTTCGGAAACTCGTGAAACCAAGTCCGTTCGCCCTTCGCGCACGGATCCCTTCGGCGGGCCGGAGTTTTCCCTGAAGTCGATGGAGGATGTGGAAGCGCTGTTCAAGAAACAACGCGGAGCGGTGGCGAACGCGCGAATCACCCTGGGCGTGGAAAAACTCTCCAGCTCCGAACTGGCCGAGGTGATGGAGATGATCCAGCAGGACACCCGCGAGAAGCCGGGATATGCGGAAGGGCGTTACCAGTTGATGAACTCGGTGTTCGAGAAATGGGTGCTGGTGGATCCGGATGCGGCGCTCGCGTTCGCCAATTCCTGCAAGCAGCGTTCGTTCAAATCCATGGCCATCTCCAGTTGCTTCGCCGGACTCGCGCAGGCCGATCCGGGGCGGGCGAAGCTGGAACTCAATCAACTCCCGAAGGGCGAGATCCGCAAACAGGCGGGACAAGCGATCATTTCCTCCCTCGCCACCCGCGATCCGGAGGCGGCGCTGGATTTGTTAGAAAAAGAACCGTCACCGGGTGGTTTCGGCGACTACTATGCGAGCCAGGCCTTGGCGGAGTGGGCCAAGAAGGACCCGAAGGCCGCGGCGGCAAGACTCGCCTCACTGCCGAAGGATCGCGTGGATGAGGACAGCGCGGGAGCCGTGGCCGCGAGTTGGGCGAAAACCGATCCGGAGGCCGCACTCGCCTGGGCGAAGACCCAGAAAGGTGATTGGAAAAACAGCGCGACCCAGAGTGTTTACCGCGAACTCGCGCTGAACGATTCCGGCGCCGCGTGGGAACGGCTGAAGAGCGAACCCGGCCACCTCCGCGGAAAATTGTTAGGCACGGTGTTGGAAATCGTTTCCGACGAGAACCCGAATCAAGCGCTCGCGCTGCTGAACAGCCTGAGCAACAAGTCCGAGAAACGCATCGGCGCGGAGTCGCTCGTTAACCAACTGCAATGGTGGGGCGGAGACAATCAGGAGCTCGCCTTCAAGGTCATCGCCGGAATGGAGGATTCGGACTCGCGCCGCAATCTGTTAGGAGAGCAGTTGTGGTATCTCTCATGGACCTCGCCGGACACGCTGGCGGAGAAGGTTTCCACCTTGAGCGAGCGGGAGAAGATCGCCACGGCGGATCAGATCCTGCGCGGCATGCTGGCATCGGACCCGAAAGCGGCGGAGGCGTATTTCCTGAGCCTTCCCGAGGCCCAGCGGGGAACGGAGGCGCTCACGGAGATGATGAACCGCTACGCCAACCTCGATCCCGACAAAGCCTTCCAGTTCGCGCTTTCGTTACAGAATTCCCAAGAACGCACCGCCGCGGTGACCGGACTGTTTTCCCAATGGAGCCGGGAGGACCCCGAAGCGGCGGCGGAAGGATGGACGAAAATCCCGGCTGGCCAGAGCCGTCTCGAAGCGCTTGATCAGATCGCCTCGTCCTGGGCCCGCAACGATCCGGAAGAGGCGAAGATATGGGCGCAAAGCCTTTCGGGCAACGAACGGGTCCGCGCGCTGGCCGCGGTGCTGCCCTCCGTCGCGAGCGATCACCCGGAAAACGCCGCTTCCACCTTGTCCACTCTGATTTCCTCAGCCCCGGATGGATTGGGAGGAAACCTGGCGCAATCCGCCGGGCGAGTGGCCAGCACTTGGGCGGCGGACCAACCCGCCGCCGCATCACGCTGGGCCGCGGGATTGCCGGAGGGCCCCGCCCGCGACGAGGGCCTCAAGGCGGTGTCGATGGCGTGGAGCCAATACGACGCCGTGGCCACCGCCGAGTGGCTCGGCACGCTCGAAGCGGGAAGTTCCCGGGACGCGGCCATTGAGCCTCTGGTCGAGCATGTGCGCGATACGGACCCGAACACCGCCTTTTCGTGGGCGGCTTCCATCGGCGATAAGAACGACCGGTTCAACCAACTCCGCGAAACGCTCAAGACTTGGCGCGCGACCGATCTCCAGGCAGCCCGGGCCGCGTTCGAGGCCGCGGATTTGTCGCCCAAGGACCGCGAGCGGCTGGGAAAAGTGCTGGAGTAGGGACAAACGCGCGGCCAGTTGGCGCTTGAATCTTCGGCCCGTCGGCCCTAGTCCCTCTGCCGCATGCACCCCTACAAGCACCTGTCATTGTTCACCGTCGGTCTGATCCTCGGTGTGGTCTTGGTGGCGGTGCATGCCGTGATGCTGGCGAAACCCGGCCTGGTGCAGGGCTATTTGAAAAAGTTTCCCCGCGATCAGATGACGGGGCAGGTCCTGCTGGGCATCGGTCTGGCGTGGTTCTGGCTGCTGGTGGCCCCGGAGGGCTGGGGCACGCTCAGCGCTCTGGCGATGGATCTCGGTGAGTTCAATGGCGCGAAGCCGATCCTGCGGATACTCGTCCCGGTATCCATCGTGCTGGTTTCCACCAGCGTGCGGGATTTCCTGGCGGTGCGCGCGCTCGGCGTGCTGGGTCTGATGGTGGCCTCGCCGCTGCTGGAGTCCGCGTTTCTCAAGGATCCGCAATCGCGCTTGTTGATTCCGGTTTACGCTTACGTGCTGCTGACGGCGTCCATGTTCTGCGTGGGCATGCCGTATTTATTCCGCGATGCGGTCAACTGGGCCACCGCGGAGCAAAGCCGCTGGAAGGCGCTTTCGGCTGCTGGCATCGCTTACGGCGTGGCGGTCATCGCCTGCGCGCTGGCCTTCTGGCGCGGATACTGAAAAGGCCCCCGGATGGTGTTCCGGGAGCCTGTTGGAAACGGGATCGTGGTCCGTGGGGATCAATAAACCGGCGCGCCGGAAGTATCTCCGCCCGCATCGCCTGCGCCGCCGCTGGCTTTGTTGGCGGTTTTTTCCATGCCTTCGCCGGCGATGCGCATGTCGCGGCCAAGGCCGATGAAGGTGTTGCAGGAGGAAGTGAGCACGGCGACGACGGCCACGGTGAGCAGCATGAAAGTTTTCATTTCACGCCTTGATACTCCAATTCCGCCGGGCTGCAAGTGGATTTTGTAAACCAAACTTAACAAAGTTCACAAAGCCGGATCCTGCATTTGAGACGACTGGCGATCCCACAGCGCGTGATGGACGAGGAGAGCGGCGTAGGCGTCGTTCGCGGCGTAGAGCAGTTGTTTTTCCGAAAGCTCGCGGGCGGCCCAGTTCGAGGTGGTGACGGACTTGGACTTCACCAGTTTGCGTTGGAAAAGCATCGCGACGGCGGTTTTCGCTCCGATGGCGTTCTTGTAGCCGATCTGGCGGAAGGTCCGGTCGAGATCCGATGTCGCCGCCGGACGGATGCCGAAACGCTGTTGGATCTGCCGGAAATCCCCGCCGAGGCCGAAGCCGACTTTTGAAAGTTTGGCCGCCTGCAGAACCTCGATCAGCGTCGGGTGGGTGTCCTCAAGGTGGATTTGGAAGAGGTAGGCGCGCTCCAAGGTGGCGAACTGGAACAAGTGCGGCCCTTCGGATTTCTGGCCCTTGAAAAACGTCGGCTTGGACTCGGTATCGAAGCCCACCACGCGGGCGCTCATCAGATCCTCGAGCGCGGCTTGCGCCTGGGAGTTGGTTTTCACCAACACGATGCGCTCCATGTCCAATCCTTCAAAGAGCGCCATTTCGGCAATTTCGAGCTTCGAAGGCGGTGTCTGAGGAGCGTGCATGAGAAAGGAAATCGGCGAGGTCCGCCGGAGAGCTGCCAGATAGTCCGCCCGGGAACCCGGAAGATCAAGTCCCGGAATCGCGCATCTAGCAGGTCTCAGGCCGGATCAGCCCCCGAACGCATTCGCGGGCACGCCTTTCGCCTTGAGGCCGCGGATGACGAAGAGGCGGCCGGCGTGTTCCTCCTTGGCGGTTTTGTGAACGCCGGTGGTGACGAACAAGTCCGCGAGATCCGGCCCACCGAAGGCGCAGGCGGTCGTTTCCAAACACGGAATCAACACGCGGTGAAGCTCGTTGCCATTGGCGGGATCGAAGCAGGAAACGCAGCCTCCGTGGCAGAAGGCGATCCAAAGGTGGCCGTTCGCATCGATGGTCATCCCGTCCGGCGAGGCCTCGATGTGGCCGGTGGAGAACGCGCTGCGGAGATTGCGCAGGTGGCCGTCCTCGTAGTCGAAGGCGAGCACCTCGCGGCGCGGGGTATCGATGTAATAGACGGTTTTTCCATCGGCGGACCAGGCGATGCCGTTGGAATTGGTGACCGGGCCGAAGGCTTCGTGCAGCGTGAGGTCCGGATCGAGGCGATAAAGTTTGGCGTCGCCGGTTTTTTTCGCGAGGCTGATGGATCCGGCGAAGAACCGGCCGTCGGGCGAGCATTTGCCGTCGTTGAAGCGGTTGTCCGGCTTGTCCGCCTCTGGATCGGCGATGGGGGTGAGGGTTCCGGTTTCCGGATCCAGAAAACTCAGCCCGTGATCGCCGGCGATGACGAGGCCGCCGCTCTCGCGGGGAACCACGGTGCCGACGCGTTGGCCGACGTCCCAGGATTGCTCGGAGCCATCGGCCGGATCGAAGCGGTGGACGCGTTTGCCCTCGATATCGACGTAATAAAGCGCGCCCTGCCACCAGATCGGGCCTTCGCCCCACTGGCAACGGGTTTGGCCAACCGGCTCGGTTCGGATCATGGGGCGGAGACTAGCGACCGCCCCCGGCGGCGGCAACCCCTCATCCTGCGCAATCGCGTGCTTTCAATGAGCGGATTTTCCGATCAGCATGGCTGCCATGCGGAATGAGTCGCACGGCGATGTCTGGAAAGTGTGGCTTTACGCCGCCGCTTCGATCGTCGCCGGAGCCTGGGTCTCTCCGTGGGTGTTCAACGCGGGCAAGGCGCTGGCGGAGGTGTCATCGAGCAAGATGACGAACGGGTTTCTGAAGTGGCTGGCGGACCTGTGCCGGGCGGCGAATTTCCCGATGTTTTACACGGCGTCAGTCATCCTGGCGGCCTTGGTGTTTTTCCTGCCGTGGATGGAATGTATCCATGCGCCGCGCGGTGTGGAAACCAAAGGCCCGGGACCTTGGCTGCTTCGCCTGCCCCATGGTGCGAGGCTGGCCACACGCGGCCAGCGCCTGCGCCGCTATCTCGGCGGACCTTGGGACGGCTGCCTCGGTTTCATGCTGGTGGCGGGACTGCTGCTTTCCATGGGCGTGGTGCTCAAGCCCGCGGGCTTGGTGACGATGAACCAGGCCCCGGAGGGACTGATCCGCCTGATGCTGCGGGCACTGATCGTGACCTTGCCGCTGGCATTCTTGATGGAAACCATCTTCCGCGGCGTGATGATGGGGATTTTCCTGCGGGCGATGCGCCCGGCGGCGGCGCTGGGCATGACGGCGGCGTTTTTCGCACTGGTGATGTGCGCGTTTCCGCCGGTGGACTTGCAGGTGGCGGATCCCGATGCTGGCGGCACCGGATTCGGATTGTTGAAAACGACGATCACCCAGTTCTCGGATTGGAAAGTGATCTGCATGAGTTTCGCCCCGCTGCTGGGACTCGGCGCGGTGCTTTCCTACGCCCGCTGGCGCACGGCCTCGCTGTGGCTGCCGGTGGGACTGCACACCGGCTGGCTCACGGCGAAGATGGTCCTCGCAAAACTCAGCACTCCCTCGGCGGCGGGCGAATCCGCGATCATCGGAAACGTCCTGCTGCAAGGTCTGGTCCCGCTGGTCGCCGTGATTCTCGCCGGTCTGCTCGCCCACCGCATCACCTTCCCCGCCGAGAACGATGGATACGAAGCCACCTGAAACCCTCCGCGGCTGGCGCAAGGCCGTATCGCGGGTGATGGACCTCATTTATCCTCCGGAATGCGCGCTCTGTTGCAGCGGACTTCAGGATGGAAAAGCGCTGTGCGATCCCTGTCGCGATGAGCTGCCGCGGCTCACCGATCCGTTCTGCGAGGTTTGCGGCGAGGCTTTCGAGGGGCGGATCAGCGGGCCGTTTTCCTGCCCGAATTGCAGCGACCTGAGTTTTTCCTTCGAGT
>DAISZP010000249.1:0-8311 GCA_036824745.1 Luteolibacter sp. | reverse complement strand
GGCCGCGGTGACGGTGATGTCGCCGGTGCCGGTTCGCACCACTTCGAAGCGGTTGCCGCGGTTCGTGGTGGTGGTGGAGATGCGGATCGAGTCCGCGGTCTGGCCGTTGCTTCCGATCGCGGCGGATCCGCCGGTGGAGAGCGAATTTGGCACGGCCGGATAGAACTCACCGACGATGACCGATCCTTTGCCGGGCTGCGCGATGTTCAGTTCGGAATCTGATAGAACACCGCTGGATGAGGCGGAGTTGGTGTCCGCTCCGGCGGTGAGGCGGTAGGACCAGGACTGCGCGTTGACCGGCAGGGTGTCCTTGATCTTCGAAAGCGTGGCCAGCCACATGAGTGAGTGGCCGTTGTCCGCGAAGGCCTGCGCGTTGCCTTGCGCGATCGGGTCGAAGCCGTCGCTGAGGGTGTTGTTGAAGACGAGGTCTCCCTGCGCGCGGAGCGTGAGCACGCCCGCGGCGGACCTGGCGCCGTATCGGAACTGCGAGAGGTCCCAGTCGGCGGAGGCGAGGGCTTCGACATTCGTGGAGCCGGTGCTGGTGTTGTTCGCCGCGCCCAGCGTCAAATCACCGCTGCGGTTGATGATTTCCACGCCCGCCGCGATGACGAGGGTGGAATCCAGCCCGGCGGCGTCCACCGCTCCATCCAGCAGGTGGGTGCGGATGGCGGTTTCATTCGCGTTGCCGGTGCCCGCCGCGCCGAGGAATGCGGTCGAGTCCGCGTGGATCTGGTTGCGCAGCGCGATGTTCATCACGCCGTTCGCCGGTTCATACACCTTGAAACCTTCCACGATAACGGCGGAGGCGCCGGTGATGGTGCTCTGGAGCGAGGAAACTCCGATTCCGTCATTGGCGGTGGTTCTCGGCGCGCGCAGATGCAGCGTGCCGGTGAACTTGCCTTCAAACGCGCTGGAACCCGGCGTGCTGTAGCTGCCGGCGACATGATCCAGAACGGATAGATCGATGCGCGCGCCGCTTTGCAAATCCAGCAAGGCTCCCGTGTTCGCCACTCCATCGCGCTGGGTGCCCGCTTCGAGCACGATGCTGCCGCCCTTGCCCGCGCTGTTGAAGGTGCTCGCGGTGACGAGCAGCTCCGCACCGGAGGCGATGGTGAGGTTTCCATGCGCGGCGAGGGAGATCGCTCCGCCCGTGTTTCCCGCGGCGTTGATTTTTCCCGTGACGGTGAGGTTTCCGGAATCCGCGGCGATGGACACCGAATGGCTGCGGATGTCGTGATCGACCAGCACATCGCCGTTCCGGACGCGGAATCCGCGGGACTGGGTGAAACCGCCGGCATTGAGGTCCGCGTTGATCGAGGCGAGGCTTCCCGCGCCGTTGTTAGGAAGCGTGGCGGTGTCGAGGTTGAAGCTTCCGCTCTTGAAACCATTGGCCGCCTGGCCATGGAGCGCTCCGCCCGCGGAGAACCCGCCGTTCGGCGTGACCACCGAGATGGTTCCCGCGTTTCCGCCGCCTGATAGAGCCGCGACGGATAGGACGGAGCTGTTGGTGAGCTTGACGTCGCCCTGGGCGGCTTCGAGTGTGATGCTGCCGGCGTCGGAGAAACGGGTCTGGGTGTTGAAGGACTTTGAAGCGCCGCCCGCGTAGAGTTTTCCGCCGACCGTGAGATTGCCGGAGGTGGCGCGGATCGTGAGGTTTCCGCTTGGCAGGCGGATGTCGGTGTTCGCGAGGACCGAAGCGCCCTGCAGGGTGAGGTTGGCTCCGAGCGAGGCTTCCTCTTGAGTGTCTCCTGCCAATCGCTCCAGCGAGAGGACGCCGTCGGAGGTGATCGAATAGTTCGCGCCCGATTCTCCGCTGATGCGGGTTGTGCGCAGCGTGAGATCGCCGCTGGTGGAGAACGCACCGGTTCCGCTGAAACTGAAGCCTTTCCCCGCGGTCACCGACACATCGCGGTATCCGCCGATTCGGAAGCTGTTGCTGCCTAACAGGATGTTCTCCGCGTCGATCACGAGCGAACCACCCATCACGGCCGGAGAAACCACCGCGGCGGCGTTCACCGGATTTTCCAGGGTCAATTGATCCGCCTCGATCCTGACCGTTCCGCCATTCTGGCCGAATCCGCGGATGCCGCCGGATGAGAGCGTGAGGTTTTCCAGATCATCGCTGCCGAAGGTGCCGCTGCCATGGAAGTCGATGCTGCGGTAGCTGCGCAGGGTGAGGTCCTGTGTGCCGAGCGCGTTGCGGAGGGTCGCACCTGATAGAACCAGATGGGGGTCCACCGTGGTGTCGAGCGAAACGCCGGTCGCGCCATCGAGCACCACGCTGATCTGGCCGCTGCCGAGAACGAGGCTGTCCGCCTTGAGATTCAGGTTGGACGCGATCTTGGTGCCGTAGGTCGAGTCGAGCACCACGGACTTCCCTTGGATCGTCGTGGCGGAACCGACCCGCAGCATGGCTCCGGTGCCGTTCGCGACATCGGAACGATTGGTTCGAGCAGAAGAATCGGCGCTCACGCGAACCAACGCACCATCTCCGGAGGCGGTGAGTGTTTGCGCCTTGTATCCATCGACGTCGGACGCGGTGATGGACGAGCCGTCGGTGATAGTGAGGTTGCCCTTGGAAACGAGGACCACATCCGCGCCTTCGAGCGAGCTGCCCGGATTGTCGAGAACGAGGTCACTGGTGCGGACCTCGATGCTCGCGCTGCCATCCGAATTCTGACGCCGGATTCCTCCGATCAACAGGCTGTCCACGTTCCAGTCCGAGAGCACCGAGGTGCGGATCGACGTGCCGCCGGAGCCCGCGTTGTTTCCACTCAGCTTGATGCCGGAGAAACTGCTGATGTCCACGCTGGCTCCCAAGCCCGGGGACTTGGTGAGCAGTTCGCCCGCGAGGCGCAGCGTGGTGTTTCCATGGAACGAGGCGTGGCCCGCGTCGCCGGGAAGCTGCTGGGGATTCGTCACGTCAAGCTCATCGGCAATGCCGGAGAGGAACTTGTTCGCGGTGAGAAGTTCATATTGGGCGCGGGTGCCGACGACTTTGTTGGAAGCGATTTCGAAACGGAAGCGGTCCGCGGCGATCACTTCCGGATCGGTGAAACGATTCCCCAGATAGCCGCTGACGATGCTCGAACCATCCGGTTTGCTCACCACGCCGCTGCCGGTGCTGCTGACTTTGGTCACGAGAAACGCTCCGGGCAGCAGCGCGTAGCGCGATGGCAGCAGGGTGTAGGTGCCCGCGGCGATTCCTCCACCGCCTTCGAGCGTGATCGTATCGCCCACTCCCAGCTTGCTGCTGACATATCCGGCGTCTCCGCCAAGCGCGTCCGCGTTCGATCCCGTGTTGAACGGCGAGAACGGGGCGACCTCGATGCCCGAGGTGGGAATGATCGCGTAGGATTCCGCGACCTTCGTCCAGTAGAGCCCGGTGGCCGGCGTCTGGCCGCTGTGCCGCACGCGGGCGGACCACGTTTCGCCGTTGTAGCTGACGAGGTCGCCGGCCTGGTACTCCGTGCCGCCGCCCCAAACCGCGGTGGGGGTCCCTAACAAATTCACGCTGCCGCCGATGCCGGAGATCCAGCGCGTCGCGAGCAGGTCGCCACCGCCGCGGATATCGACCACGGCTCCGTCGCCCATGTCGAGATTCTCCGCGGAGAACGAGACCGACTTGTTAGGGAGTCCGTTGAGCGTGACATCCACACCCCGTGGATCGATCCATGACTGGCCGTCCGGGCTGTTTCCGAAGGGAGCGAGCCACGAGCTGCCTTTCTCGCCCGCGGCGGAAACGGAGGTGATGCTCGTGTTTCCAAGGGTGAGCTGCCGGGTGACGGGAACCGCGAGCTTTCCTCCGGTGATCGCGTCGTAAGGTGAATCGATGTCCGCGTCATCGGTATCAAGATCCGTGCCGTCCCATCCGAGTGTGATGCTGCCGAGCGGCGCGAGCAGCACGCCCTTCTGGATGATGTTCGACGCCTGGATCGAGAGTGATCCGCCGGCTGACAGAGGGATGTCCTTGTTCGATCCATTCGAGCGGATGGTGACGGATCCCTTCGAGCCCGCGGGATCATAGGCGAACACCGAGAACGACGACGCGGTGGTCGGATAGATCCGTTCGGCGTTCAACACGATGTCGCCGACGGCGCTGAGTGTTCCGTTCCCGCGGATGTCTCCACCGTCCGCGCGGAAGTTCGCGCTGCCGATGCCTTGCAGCGAGAGTGTGCCAACATCGATCCATCCCGCGTCGAAGTTCAGGCGTCCGCTGCCGAAGGTGGGGGCGTAGTTCGTGACGTAGTTGGTGGAGGTCGAGGTGTTGATGAAGGGCAGGTAGGGCGCGTCGTCCGGGTTCTGCGGCGTGAGGAAGTCCTGGCCGATGGCGAGATAGCCGGCCGAGATGTTCACCGCACTGTCTGCGGTGACAATGCCGCCTGCCGCGAGGCGGAGCGCGCCTCTCACGTTCAGGTTGATCCTGCCCTTGAAGGAAACGTTTCCGCCGAAGCGGATGGGAGAGGCATTCGTGAAATACTTGCCGCCGAGGCTGAGCGAGTCGAAGCCGCCGTCCGCGAAACGATCGAGCGCGAAAGCCCCCATGTTTCCGTAGGCGTTGCCGTTGGAATCCGTCAGCCCCGTGCCGACGGCGATGTCCGCGCCGGGATTCACGATCACGTTTCCGCTCTGCGTGACGACGAGGTTCACGTCCGCTCCGGACCGTTCCTCGCCCTCCTGATAGTAACGTCCCGAGGAAACGAGCAGGGTGCCGCCCTTCGCGCTCTTGCCACCGCGGAACGCGCGCAGCGTGGCGTCGGAAAGCAGCATCTGCGATCCTGATAGATCGATGGTACCGGCGTCGCTGTCCACGCGGGTGGCCACGCCGCGGATGTCGGGTGGCGTGGAATTCAGGCCGCCGTTGTCGAGCGTGATGGAATCGGAGGCAAGCGTCGCCGGATCGAGATCCAGCACTCCGGAGGTGCCGGAAACATCGAACACCGAGCCCGCCTCGGCGGCGATGTTTCCAGACAGGGAAATGCTGCCTCCGTCATAAACCGTCCCTATTCGGCGGCCGAAGGCATCGGGCTTGAGGACGACCTTGCCCGCCGCGGAGAGCAGCGCGTCGCTTCCGATGTGGACGGTCGGCAGCGCCTGAGTGACGAGGTTCCGTTGACCACCGCGCAGCGGGAACGAACTCGCGCCGGAGACGGTGATTTTCCCTCCGGGCGTGGTCACCGAGCCTAACAAAGTCACCGTATCGCCCTTGAACGAGACACTTCCGCCCGCATCCGTGACGATGGAGGAACCGCTCCCCATCACGATGTCCGCGCGGACTTCGAGGCTGTCCACGGTGAAGGGATCATCCATTCCGGTCGCGTTGAACGACAGGCTGACCGGCGAACGCAGGCCTTCCTGGTTGCGCGTCTGCTTGAGGACGATCTCTCCGCCGCTGGCGGTTTCCTCGGCGATCAGGCTGTCCGCCACCGGGCGGATCGTCGTTCCCTCGCCGATGGTGATCGCGGGGATGTAGGACTCGAACTGCCCGGCGGGCGGCGTGGCGGTGGAACGCGCGCCGTTCGCGCTGAGCGTGTATTTCGAGAATCCGCCTTTGCGGAAGAATCCCTCGCCGAGGTGCAGCGCTCCGGTTAGATCGGAGGTGCCGATCTCGATCACGCCGGCCTGGACGGAAAGCGAGCCGCCGGTGGAACCGGAGTAGCCGCTCAGGGTCGATCCCAGTTTGAGCGTGCCGCCCAGCAAGCTGGAGAAACCCGGATCGCTGCCGGTGGCGATGGTGATGGCGCCGCCCTTGCCGTAGCTGCGCGCCGCCTTGTCGGAAACATGGACTCCACCGGAGACGTCGATGAGTGAACCTTTTGCCAGATCCGCGCTGTAGGACCGGATGCTGATCTCGCCGCCGTCGATGATGATCGCCTCGCCCTCGGGCGTGGTGCTTTCCGCGCGGTCATCGGAAATCAGGCCGGAAGTATCCAGGCGCGCCTTGTTTCCTAACAGGAACATGCCGCGGCCGGCGACAGCGGTCGGGAGCGCCACGGTGCCGGACGGATTCAGGATCTGATACTCGGCGACAAAGGATGGCGAGAGGTTGTAGGTGGTGAATGAAAGCTTGCCGCCATGGGCCAGCACCGAACCCTGGATGTCGATGTTCGCGGCGCTGAAGCTGATGGAGCCCTTGTTGCCCGCGTTGAGCGTGACGTTCTCCGGAACGATGATGGCACCATCCGGATTGTTCACCGCCAGCATGCCGAAGCCGCCTTCGTCCAGCAGGTCCGTGGACAACTGGACGTTCTGCGTGAGATTCGCGGGCAGGGCCGCGGGCGCGTCGTTGACGAGCGTGAACTCCGGAATGGTGACCGGATCCGGATTGGCGGTGAAAGTCACCGTCGGCGGCGTGGGCGAGTGGGTGATGTAGTTGATCGCCGTGCTTCCGGGAACCACCACCGGTTTCTCCGCGGTGAAGTTGATCTTCAGCCCGCCCGCCGCGGGTGGATTCGAGCGCTGGCGTGGTCCCTTGATGGTGACCCCGCGCAGGTCACCGGCGATGGCCGTGCTGGGAGCGGTGATCGTGAGCGTGCCGCCCGCCGCGCCTTCGACGTAGGTCTTCGAGTTCGTGGCGGTGAACAAGGGCGTGGTGTAGGTTTTCGAAACGCCCCACTTGATGAAGTCGAAGGTGGACTGACCGTTGAACACGCCGTCATACACCTGGTCCGGCGTGGCGTCCTTGATCGGCACCAGACGCCCGTCTTTGATCAGATAGGAGGAGCGGATGGCTCCTTCCTCGTGCTTGTAGAAACCGCCGGAAACGTCTAGGGAGGATTTCTCTCTAACGACAATCGAGCCGCCGGCGCTCAGGTTGATGTCGCCACCCTTCGCCGTGAGTTGCGCCGCGTTGCGGGAGATCAAGCCGGCCAGGCCGGTGACGTCGCCGAGCGGCGTGCCGATCCAGTATTTGCCGTTGTAAACGCCGGTGTCGCGGATATCGACGATCAGCGGCACGTTGCGAAGGTTGGACTCCCGCTGGAGCGGGGAATCCGCGAGTTCCGAACCGCGGAGTTCGATGGTCAGCATGCTCTGCGCGAGCGGGACGAAGACATCCACGCTGCCGGCCACGCTGATGGCCGCGCCCTTGCCGATGTAGATCTGGCCCTTGTCTGATAGAAACCGCTGCCCGTCTCCGCTGTAGTAGTTGGTGATGCCGGGTTCCACTTTTCCATCCGCGCCGAAGATCGTGCGGTCGCCGTTGGCATCCTTGTAAGCCCACGTTCCCGCGCGGACGGAAACTTCCGCGTTGGGGGCGAACAAGGCGGAGTTTTCATCGAAGTGCACGGCCATGCCCTCGATGTTGATTTGAGAGCGTTGCGGCAGTTCAAGCCCGGGAACGGTTTTCTTGCTCGCGTAGTCCGGCAGGATGCGGGTGGACGAGTCCTCGCCAAGTGTGACTGTACCGGTGAACTGGTTGAGGAACATCGGGCCGCCCGAGCCTTCCTCGGTGCTGCTGTCGAAGTTCGGGTTCGCCACGGCTCCGTAACTCGCCTTGAGGTCGATGCGGCCGTTGAGGTTCACCGACGTCGTGCTGTCGAGCACGCCGGCCTGGATGAGGTTCCTGCCTGTGAGGGAAATCGATCCGGTGGGCGCGTCGATGATGCCATTGTTGATCACGGTGCCGGCGTAGGTGCCGACGTCGCCGACCCACACATCCAAGCCGCGCAGGCTCGGATCATCGGAATCGTGCGCGGCGACCGCGACCTGCAGGCCCGCGGCGAGGATCGTCTGGCCGCTCTCGGTGGAAATGGTGCCTTCGTTGGTGACGTTGGCACCGACGAGCATGATGCGCCCGCCATTGCCGCCGTCGCCCGCAGGGCTTGTTAGAGTGGCTCCCTTTTGCACGATCACGTCGCCGAACTTGCCATCGGCGGGCGTTTCCGGATTGAAGGAGGGGGTTCCATCCGCGCCGCCCGGCACGCTCAGACCGGAGAAGAGAAACTGGGCGTCGCGGTTGTTGAGCAGGCCTTGTTTGACGAGGTTGTCATTGATGGGCAGGGCGGAGGCGGTGAGGCCGCGGGTGTTGACCTGGGAGAAGCCGCCGAAGAGGATGCCGTTGGGGTTGAGGATGTAAACCTGGCCGTCGGCGTTGAGTTTGCCGAGGATCTGGGTGGGGTTGGCGCCGGGGTCACTGACCTTGTTGAAGGCGATCCATTGGCCGGCGTTTTCGCCGCCCTTGCTTTGGTCGAAGGTGAGGGTGGTGTTCTTGCCGATGTTGAAGGTTTCCCATTCGAGCAGGGCCTGCTGCTCGGTCTGTTTGACAGTGACCTTGGTCTTGCCGTTGTTGACGGTCTGGGTGGGGGGTTTG
>DAISZP010000248.1:0-8331 GCA_036824745.1 Luteolibacter sp. | reverse complement strand
TTGCTCGGAGCCGCCTCGCACGGCACCCATGAGTTCTACCGCCAGCGGGCGCAGATTACCAAGCGTCTCGTTACCGAGAAGGGATTCAACGCCGTGGCCGCCGAGGCGGACTGGGCGGATGCCTGGCGCGTGAACCGCTTCGTCCGCGGCGAGAGTGAGGATCTCGACAGCGTGGACGCGCTAACAGGATTCGAGCGCTTTCCCTCGTGGATGTGGCGCAATGCCGATGTGCTGGATTTCATCGGCTGGCTGCGCGATCACAACGAGAGCGTCTGGTCGGAGCAACGGCAGGTTGGTTTCTACGGGCTCGATCTTTACAGCCTTCACAAGTCGATGAACGAAGTGGTCGCGTGCCTGGAGCGCAAGGATCCCGCGGAAGCGGCGAGGGCAAAGGGCCTCTACGGTTGTGTCGATCGATTCGGCAGGGATCCCCAGAACTATGGATTGCTTTCGGGTTCCGGCGTGAGCGACTCCTGCTTGGCCGGAATCATCCGGCAGCTCGCCGCGCTGCGCGAGATGGAGGTGGAGCGGCTGATGAAATCCGGACCCACCGGCGTGGACGCATCCTTCTTCCGCGAGCAGAACGCGCTTCTTGTTAGAAATGCCGGGCATTATTACCGGGATGTCTTCCGCTCCTATGTTTCATCGTGGAACGTCCGCGACCGGCAGATGATGGATTTGCTGGTTTCCCTCATCGCGCATCTCCAATCCGCATGCGGTTCCGCCAAGGTCGTGGTTTGGGCGCACAACTCCCATGTGGGTGACGCCCGCGCCACCGAGATGGCGTGGCGTGGGGAACTCAACATCGGCCAGCTCGCGCGCGAGGCCTTCGCCGAGCAATGCCGTCTGGTGGGATTCACCACCTACGCCGGCAGCCTCACCGCCGCATCCGGGTGGTGCCATCCGGCGGAGAGGAAACAGGCGAGGCCGGGGCTGGATGGCAGCATCGAGAAACTTTTCCACCAGGCGGGCGTGCCGAATTTCATGCTCGATCTAACAAAACCCGGCGAGCTGTCCGAAGAACTCGCCAAAGCCAGGCTGCAACGCGCCGTCGGTGTGGTCTATCTCACCGGAAGCGAGCGCCAGAGCCACTATTTCGAAGCGTGTTTGTCCGGTCAGTTCGACGCCGTGCTCCACTACGATCACACGCGCGCGGTCGAGCCGCTCGAGAGGAACTCCCGCCTGAGGACCCATGACATGCTGGTCCCCGAGCCCGCGGGGTTCTGATTTCAGTTTCCGGGTTCTCCGGCGACCACTTTCAGCGCCTGTTGTTTGAGCGGTCCGTCTGTGAGCGAGTCCCGCCATTTTTCAAAGGCCGCGTGGTCGTCTGATAGAAAACCGTGGAGGATCTTCGCCACCGCGTCGTCATCCAAACTGCCCGCTGGGAGGGTGGCAGCCCACTGTGCGGCGGCGGACGGATCGGTGGAGGCCCAACCGTCCGCGAACTCTCCGAGCGCGGCCTTTTTGTCGGCACCATCGAGCTGGTTGATCCAGGCGATGCCCGCTTGCGGCGATTGGTTGGCGTAGATGCCGGCGAGTTCTTTCGCGGCGAGGGATTTCTCCGCGGGGTTGAGCGGATTTTCCAACAACCATTTGCCCGCGGCCGCCACGTCGATGGTGGCCCAGTTCGCCAGCGTGTTGGCGAACTGCTCGGGATCATTGAAAACGCGGCTGGATTCCAGGCTTCCGCGCACCGCGTTCACGGGGTCGGTTTTCGCCCATCCGGCATATGCCGCGTAGCGGAGGATCGAGGCAAGCGTGGGGTCCACCTGGCTGGTTTTCAGATACTCCAGCGCGGCGGCGGGATCCTGCGAAGCCCACGCGAAAGTGAGTCCTTCCAGCGCCGCGTCCCGCGCATGGCTGGGCGGAAGCGCGGAGGTCCACTCGGCGGCTTCCCGGCCGTTGGTGCGGGACCATTGTTCGCAGATGCGGATCAGCGTGTTGTTCAGGTCGATTCCAGTTAGATTGTCCTTGGCCCATTCCGCCGCGCCCTGCGGATTGTTAGAGGCGTATTGCTGGAGCGCGCGGTGGATCACCTCATCGCGGCGTCCGCTCGGCTGCTGGCTCCTGAGCCATGCGAGAGCGCCCTTGGGATCGGCGTTCACCCACGCCTCCATGTTTTTGAGGGCGTGGTTGAAGCGCTTGAGCGGTTCGGTTTCGCCATCCAACTCCGCGCGGAGTTTCGTGAGATCGGTGGGGTTCAACACGATCCTGCGCTCCGTGCCCGCGTTGGTCCGCGGCGGAGTGGTTCCCACGCTTGCGGCAGGTTGCGTTGTCCTGCGCAGACCGATCTGATAGCCCGCGGTGCCGGCGATGATGCCTGTGAGCGCGATGGCGGCGATGACGGATGAGGTTTTCATGAAACGAAACATGCCGGGACCGGTTGGTTTCCGCGTCCCGGCATGGTGGTGATTCGAAAGGGTTTCAGAGCAGGTTCTTCCGCTTGAACGAGAGCGCGTCACGCCATTGCCAGCCCTTCTTGGTGTATTCCCAGAGGTTGAGCTCGGGGAAACGCCATTCGTCGAGGAAGATGCCCCAGCCTTTCCAATACGGATCGTAGTGGTAGTTGTGGGCCTTCAAGGCCGGAGCGTAGCGTGTCATGAGCACGATGCCCTTGGTGGCTCCGTAGTAGGGCATGCCCCAGAATTCGAAGCTCAGGTCGCCCGAGTTCTTGTTGGATTTGTTGGTGATCCACTCCACGCCGATGGTGGTCTTGTGGTAGTAGTCCGCCCCGAGGTTCACGTAGCGGCCGGATTGTTCGGCTCCCTTGCCGACGTAGTCGATCTGGGTGCCGAGTTTGTAGTAACCGTAGCCGTCGAGCACGACGTTGACCGCCTGTGACTTCGGAGTGCTGCCCAGCAGGGTGAGGACGGCCGCCGTGGCGGCCACGATGTTTCGAGGGATCGATTTCATGATGTGAAGGAAGCGCTGCCGCCGCCAATGTATGCGCTATGACGGGAGCCGCACGAAATTATTCGGTGGATTTTATTTTCAGGCCTCCCCGGAGAACTCCGCGGCGAGCGTTTCGAGCGAGCCGCGGGCGGCGGCCCACTTTTCCTCCGACCACTTGAGCGGCGCGTGAAGTTTTTTCTTCCGGAAACGATCAAGCCGGATCCGGGCGTCGTCGATCATCCAGTGCGGGACGGCCGCGATCGCGGCGCAGGCAGCTTGGGCTTCATCGCCGGGGCGGCGGAGGATCACGAGATCGTTGCCGGCGCGGATGGCACGCTCCACGTCGGAAATTTCTGTTAGGACGAGGTGTTTGTCGAAGCCGAGCTGGTCGCGGAGGAAGCCGCGGACGATCCGCTGGGAGAGCGATGCGGGAAATTCCGGGTCGATGTTGGGAAACCGGACGTTGCCGGTCATCACCGCGTCGATCTCCGGCATGAGGGCGGTGTAGGGGAGGATTCCGCCGCGCAACAGGCTCTCGATGGTGGCGGGTGAGGGGGGCGGTCCGCCGGCCGGGAAATGTTTGGCGCAGCCGGCGATGGAGCGTTTGCGCATCCAGCGGTTCCATTGACCGGCGCGGTCGATGACGCGTTGCGGATCATCGCTCCAGCCGAGCGTCGATGAATCGAGCGAGGGAGCGATGTTCAGGTTGATGCCTAACAGTCTCAGCAGATCGGCGGTGAAGGCTCCGGAGTCGGCGATTTTCCCGAGGTCGCCGCGGGTGGCGAGCTCGGAGGCGGATGGTCCCGCGGGAGCGATGCGGGCGAGCGGCGAGGTGTGTCCGCCTTCTTGTGAGATGGCGATGAGCGGTTCGTCGGTGGAGAGGTCGCGCAGGGAGTCGGTGAGTTTCCGGACTTGGGCGGGCGAGGCGAGATTCTGTTCTGTTAGAATGAAGCCGGCGGGTTGGAGCCTGAGGAACAACTCCGCCTCGGCGGATCGGATTTCCGTTCCGGAAACGCCTAACAGAAGGAGCGCGCCGTCCGACATGGAGGTCACTCCTCTTCGGAGACGGTTTCTCCGGCGTCTTCCAGGTGGTCGGGTATCGTGTCCTCCGGAAGCGGGGATTCGGGAAGCACTTCGGCCGCGGGGGATTCCTCCGGTGCGGCTTCGGCGACGGGCTCGGGTACGCGGCCGTTGTTTTCGAGGAGAACGATCACCTCGTTCTGGACGGACTCGACCTGCGAGAGCGGAATGTCCGGATCGCGGACGAGATAGACTTCTCCGGTCTTGCGGTGTTCGTACACGCGGAGGATGCCGTTGGGCGTGCGCTGGTTGTCGGTTTCCTGGAGCAGTTTCTGCCGCTCGAGCATGACGGCGAGGATGTAGCGGGTGTTTTCCGTGTGGTCCTCATCCTCTTCCACCAAACGGCGGAGGATTTCTTCGGCGCTGAGTTTTTCGACGGGGTCCTTGTGTTCCGCGCTGGTGGGGGCGTTGAAGGTGGTTTTCCAGAAGGAGAAGGCCTTTTCCGCGTCCTCGGGAAGATTGTTCCATGCGTCCACACAGAAGTCGCGGCGCAGGTAGCCGGAGGATTCCGGATCGGGATACAGGGCGGTGACGATGATTTCTCCATCGGCGAAGGGCCGTTGGGTGGCGGCGCATTCGCGGGAGCGGGAACGGACGTGCCAGGATTCTGCGAGAGCCATGGTGGGATGGGGAAAGTGTTAGTCGGAACCGGGCATCAGGCGGCAGAGCGACTGATAGATCGGGCGACCGGCGATGCGGCGGTGGAAGAGATAGAGCCCGAGCAGGCCGAACATGATGTTGGGCAGCCAGGCGGCGGTGACGGGGCTCAAGGTGCCGGCCTCGCCGAGAGCGAGCGAGATGTTGTTCACGAAGAGCATCACGGCGGAAAGCACCACGGCGAGGAACATTTCCCCGCCGGCTCCGCGGCGGGCGAAGTGGATGGCGAGCGGCGCGGCGAGCAGCACGGTGATGATGCAGGTGAAGGGCTGCGCCCAGCGGTATTGGCGGTGGGTGAGGTAGGGGGAGGGATCGGCGAAACCATGATGGCGCTGGTTTGCCTGCAGCCAGGTGTTGAGATCGGGTATGCCGAGGTAGCGCGCGCTGAGGCCGGGCTTGATGAGTTGCCACGGGGTTTCGCTCCAGTTTGCGAGAACGAGCGGCTGGTCGAGCTTGGTGAACTCCGGTGGCGAGCCAGCGGTGAATTTTCCGACGACGGGTTTTTCAAACGTCCATTCGCGGGTGTGGCGGTTCCATTTCGCGCTGGCCGCGGTAAGCCGCGAGTGGACGGTTCGGTCCGGGTTGGTGAGGGTGACTTCCACGTCCTGAAGCGGCATGCCGTATTCGTAGTTCGGTGGAAATTCGCCGATCATCCAGAGGCGGCGGTTGTCCTGATTGAGGTAGAGCACCTTGCTGGCTTCCGTGGCGGATTTTCCCGCGCCTTGGGCGACCACGTTGTCGCGCTGCCCTTCGGCGACGGGGCCCCAGTGGTAATTGATGCCCATGCAGAACAAGGTGCAGAGTGCGCCGACGATCATCAGCGGGCGGGTGGTGCGCACGACGCCGCGGCCGGATTGGATCACGGCGATGATTTCGCGGGAGGTGGAAAGTTTTCCCAAGGAATAGAGCAGCGAGAGCAGCAGGCTGTATGGCATCAGCAGGATGATGATGGCGGGCAGCCGCGTGGCGTAGTATTTCGCGATGGTGACCAGGACGTTTTTCGACTCCTTGAAATCGCTGAAATTGTCACCGAGGTCGATCAACAGCCAGATCACGAACAGCGCGAAGATGCAGATGCCGAAAATGGTGACGAACTGCCGGGTGATGTAGCGGTCCAGCGTGTCCCCGATGGAATAGAACACCGCGGCGAGCGCGGGAATGAAACAGAGGGCGGCGAGCACGTAAGGCCGGGCCTGGTTGCTGGGAATGTCCGAATCCGGAAACCCGAGGAGCTGTTTGGCCACGGCACGGGCCTCGACGGGATAAAGCGAAGCGCACAAGGCCGCTCCCACGGCGAGCAGGGAGAGGATCAGCAGGATTCGGGGGGTGTGGTTGCGCGAGGATGGCATGGGCCGCCGGTGCGGAAGATTGGCGGGGCCGCCCCGGGGGTGTCGAGCGTGTTGTGGGGGTGGGAAACTTGCGGCTTGGCATGCGGGCGGATGACGGGTCCGATGGGCGCACGATGATTTCGGCGATGGATGGTCAGGCGATGCCCGGGTTTTGCGACGCGGTGCGCGATGCGTTCTCGACGAAGGGCCTGCTGGCGAAGTCGAAGGATTTCGAGTTCCGCCCGCAGCAGCAGGAGCTGGCGGTGGCGGTGGCCGAGGCTTTGCTGAAATCCGAACCACTTGTCGCCGAGGCGGGCACCGGTGTGGGGAAATCGTTGGCCTACCTGCTGCCCGCCGCGTTTTTCGCGCTGCAAACGGGCCGCAAGGGGGTGATTTCCACCCACACGATCAATTTGCAGGAGCAGCTCGTCCGCAAGGACATCCCGATTGTTAGAAAACTGGTGGGCGACGAGGTGCCCGCGGTGTTGCTCAAGGGACGGCAGAACTACCTGTGCCCGCAGCGGCTGCGGCGCGCGCTGGATCAGGCGGCGGATCTTTTCACGAGTTCGGAAGGCACGGAGCTCGAAGCGATCCGCAAGTGGGCGGAGGGCACGCGCGACGGCACGCTGAGCGATCTGGATTTCCAACCGCAGATGAAGGTGTGGCTGCAGGTTTGCAGCGAGGCGCACATCTGCACGGCGAGAAACTGCGGCCCTCGCGGAAATTGTTTTTTCCAGGAGGCGCGAAAGGCCGCGGCCGATGCCAAGCTGGTGGTGGTGAACCACACCTTGTTCTTCGCGCTGCTCAACACCGAGATGGAGGAAGCCGACGAGGAAACCCGGAAAATGAAGGGGTTTTTGTTTCCCAATGACTTCGCGGTGCTCGATGAGGCGCACACGGTGGAGCAGGTGGCCGCGGTGCAGCTTGGATTGAGGGTTTCGCAGGCGGGCCTTCGCTTCGATCTCCAGCGTCTCTATCATCCGAAGACGCGCAAGGGCTTGTTGAAGTCATTCCGCAAGGCATCCGCGCTGCTCGCGGTGGAGGAGGCGCTCACGGCGTCGGACCGGTTCTTTCATCTCGTCGGCGATGTTTCCACCTTCGGGGACTATGCGAAGGAGGCCCGCGTAAGGAAACCGGAACTGGTTCCTAACAGCATCGCCGATCCCTTGCGGCGCTTGTGGCTGGAGATTGATGAACTGGCGGCGGATGTCGATGGCGAGACCACGAAATCCGAGCTTCAGGACGCTTCCCGCCGCCTGCGCGAGGCCCACGGGGCGGTGTCCGTGTTTCTCGATCAATCCGACGAGGAGAGCGTTTACTGGGTGGAGCGCGGGGGCCGCGAGGAAACGCAATTCAGTCTGCACGCCGCGCCGGTGAATGTGGCGGACCGTCTGCGCCCGCTGCTCTTCGGCGCGGGGAAGGGGATCGTGATGACCAGCGCCACTCTCGGCGTGGGCGATCCGCATCTCGGCTATTTCCGCGGCCGTGTGGGTGCCGAGCGGGCGAGGGCTTTGAGCATCGGCAGCCCGTTTGACTATCGGAAACAGATGCGCATCCGCATCCACAAGTCGGTGCCCGATCCGGGAACGCCGAAGTATGATGAAGCGTTGGCGGAGGGTATCCGCCAGAGTGTGTTGGAAAGCGATGGCCGCGCTTTCGTGCTCTTCACCAGCTACCGCACGATGCGCGACGCGGCGAAGCGGTTGGAGTCGTTTTTCAGGAAACAAGGATGGCGCGTGTTGATGCAGGGCGAGGGCATGCCACGGCACCGGATGATCGAGGAATTCCGCAACGACGTGCACAGCGTCTTGTTCGGCACTGACAGTTTCTGGACGGGCGTGGATGTGCCGGGCGAGGCGCTTTCCAACGTGATCGTCACCCGTCTGCCGTTTGCGGTGCCGGATCATCCGCTGACGGCTTCGCGCCTCGAAGCGATCGAAGCCGGCGGCGGGAATCCGTTCATGGACTACTCGGTACCCGAGGCCATCCTGAAACTCCGCCAAGGCGTGGGACGCCTCATCCGCACCGGCAAGGACCACGGCCTGGTCTGCATCCTCGACAACCGGATCCTAACAAAACGTTACGGGAAATCCTTCCTCAACGCGCTGCCGGACGCTCCGGTGGAAGTGATCGGTTAGATCCGGAACGGTTCCAGCCCTGCGATGGCCGCTTTGAGCGATCCCGCGTCCCATTGCCCGGGCGCGGTCGGAGTTTCTCCCAGATAGCCGTAGTTCAACACGCTGCCGCACTGGGCGCAGAGCAGGCGGGAAACCGGCGCGAGCGGACCCATGCCCATGGTGGCCACGGGAATGCCGTGATCCGCGAGCTGGAACTCCGCGAGGCGCGCCAGATCCGCGGGTTGATGGACGCGTGC
>DAISZP010000247.1:0-8394 GCA_036824745.1 Luteolibacter sp. | reverse complement strand
TGTTGAAACATTTTTGACCGCCCGTCACGAGGTCTTCTTGGCCCAGAAGGCCGGCCTCGAACCACGACAACCTTACGACGCATCGATATGGCGGGGTTCTAACAATCAGAACAATTTCGCCCTTATGCCATACCCGGCACCTCGGAATGTGGCGGCTCTCCGCAACCTTGCCTCCAGAAACGAATGGTCGCTGGATCCCGACGAATTGCATGAGGTTTCCGGTGCTTCTGGTTTCATGCCGGCGGTTGGCCGCTTGGGTGAAATCACGGCAGGAGTTTATGCCGAGCAAGCGATCGATCTTTTCCACGAGTTGAATCCGTTTCTGGCACGGCTGGTCTGGCCACCTTCAGAAAAGATCTCTCAAGGACTAATTAGCAGGGATATGGAAGAATATTTCGGTCAATACCCGGGGAGCACTTACAATCTCTCGCGGGCGATAACTCTTGCCCGCAACGAAGTCCACAGCAAGCTTTCCGAGCGCACTCCCCGTGTGGTGACTGTGGGGCGCTGGGTGTTGGCCGGACTCTTCCTGACGGCCCAAGCAATACCCTTCGGGCTGATCGGATGGGCGGCCTATCGAGACCTAAAGTCATACCGCTCATCCGGAATGCCGGGCAGATCTCATCGTGGTGCGTGCGGGTCATCACAGGCGGTTAGCGCCACAAGCCGCCACCGTGTTTCTCCCCGCCGCCGTTGAATACATGCCCTAACAACGTTATTTTCACCATATTACAATATGAGCAACCATCTATTCATAGGTCTGGGCGGCACGGGATGTGCCGTGGTGCGCGAGTTCAAAAAGCTTCTCTTCGCGGAATGGCGACGCAGAGGCGGCTTCGGCATGGTTCCGGATGTTTACGAATTCAAGGATAACTTCGGCGGCATGCAGCACGAAGTCCGCATCGCAACGCTCAGCGTGGATTCCAATGAGAACGATTTGAACGGCCATTTGGACAAGTGGAGGGTTCTCGGGGAGCAAATCAGCCTGAAACCCAATGAGAAGGTTCTCCTAACTCCGCAAGGTCTAGGCAATGTAATGGCAAATCTCCAGCGATATCCCGGCATCGAACCTTGGATCGCACAGGAAAGGGAACATGTGGATACGATTATTCGAGGTGCCGATCAGCCCAACGGCTGCAACCAAATCCGCCGTCTCGGTCGTCTCGCCCTTGCCAATGGCAATAATCTGCAAAATTTGCTCGCCACTTTCAATGACCGCAGGAAGGCCTTGAGCACGGGAGGGACCCTGGATGTCTCCATCCACATCGCATGCACTTCGGGTTGCGGTACCGGTAGTGGAACTCTGGTGGATACGATTACCCAACTACGTCGCGTTCTCGCAGATGAACAGGGAAGATTCCCCATATTCCTTTATATTTTTGCCACCTCGGGAGACGTTGGATCAGTGAATGCGGGGAACTTCTACGCTAACCAGTATTCGATCCTTCAGGAATTGAACGCGCTTAGGCTCGGGATCTATCACCCTTGGGACATCAGCGGCACCAGCGGTAAATCTAGGATCAAGGTGAATGATCCGTTCTCATCAGCTTTCATCATCACAGAAGCCACCGAAGCAGGCCAGGGCTTGCAACTGAAGGAGCAGGTCAGTTCGACTGCGGAGTTTGTTTTCCAGAAAATCGTCCGCCTGATGGGAAATGTTCCGCCACGCCTCCAGATGGCCCATACTTTTGAAGATGTCGAGCAGTATGCCACGGATGCTCCGGACAGCGACCGGAGTACGAGATTCGCCAGCTTCGGAGTCAAGCGCTTCGTCATTCCCGAACAGGAGATCCACGAGAAAATGGCTTATTCCTTCGTGAGTCAGGCGGTCCGGCGCATGCTTTACAACAACTGGAGCGGACAGAATGGAGCGGGCTACGTGCCTGCGCACAGGGATCTCAGTGCGGACGGATTTGTTGAAAAGCGCAAGGAGAGCTGGGGACTTTCCTCGGGAAGACTGAGTTTGGATGTCGATAGGCCTGCTCAAGCCGAGGATCCCTATCCAGTCTTTGTCGAGGACTGGGGCATGACGAGTGCTCAGCTTGCTGCGGAAGTAAAGGAATCCTTCATGAATGAAACTGAAGCCTGGATCCCAGAGTTTGATACAATTATTGAAGAGTTCTGGCGCAATGGTTTTCGCGGCAAAGGCGTCGAAAACTATTTTGGAGTTCGCCGCGAGGCAGACGCCTTGGTCAACCGCGCCCGCAATTTGGTCGGGGCCGTGGAGCAGGATCTTCTCCAAGGTATGGAGAATCTCCTGGACGAATACCACGCTCACCATTTTCCCGAAATCGTCCGGAAGGCCAAGTCGCATCTGGAGATTGCGACCAAAAATTTTCATCAGGAACTCAAGGACTTGTCCGAATCCATCCAAGCGGCCCAGAATGATGCCGAGCGGAATAGAGCGGAATTTGAAAACGTCGGGTTTCTTGGCAAGAAAATGGGCAAACACAACGTCATCTTCGATGCCTATGTGAAAGCCAGGCAAGATTACTACTGCCTCGAGACTTTTCGGCATGGGGCCGAATACGCGTTGAAATTGATCGGAACAGCTTTTCCGGAGTTTGGTCATTTGGAGAAGCGTACCGATGAATTTGTCCGCAAACTCAAGAAGATTGATGAGGACCATCAGAATCTTGTGACTCACCGCATCGTCGAAAAACCGGATGGTGCGGTGGAAGATGCGACGAAGGAGGTGATTCCCTACGTCAATGTCCGGGAAGTCAACGAGTCGATCGAGAAGCTCGTTACTGACAAGAACATACAAGACGCCAGCGCCCGTGTCACCGTCGATGCCCTGAAATCCCTGCGACGAATTGAAGCTGGTGATGGCTTTGAACGTTACAACGATCTGGCCCAGGACGGGCCGGATGAGAAGATCGTTGGAGAGGTCATCCGCAAGTTGACCAGCGCAGCGTTTCCCTTCACCCGTGAGGTTCATGAGAGACGGCGTTTGAGTGACAATCGCTTTGTGCCCATCCTCGGCCAGAACATCGTTGAAAAACTCCATCGTGACTATGCTGGTCAGGCGGCTGGTGGACTGGCAGCCAGAATCAAGAAGTTCATGGATGTGGCCATGCCTGCCGCTGCCTTCGACGGTGGAGCAACGCCAATCGGCCATTTCGGTGTTTCCTCTCCCATCTTTGCGCGTTCCGTGTTCCTCCCCGAATGGGAAGGTCCGTCGCCGGATTTCCGTAATCAGCTAAAACAGCTGATTGCCGGCATGACTGATGCGGGCGTTGGCGGACGGGTGGTCCCGGTTGAGGTCGTGGATGTGCCTGTGAGCCGCAACCCCACCGAATTGGTCTTCCTTTCAGTGGCATACTTCTTTCCTGCAAGAATGTTGAAAACAGTTCAGGGTCTTCACAAGAGGCAGGCCGATCGCTTGCTCGCCGGGGCTGCCGCCGGTGAGTTTCAGGTTTACACCGAAACACATCGACCACGTCTCCCAAGCCTGATGATGCCGGATGCAGCAGAGGTTCGCGACAATACGCTGCCCTATCTCCTATTGGCTGAGTTGTTCGGGCTGATTCAGGTCCCGGATTCGCAAAACGGGAGCGAGGTCGTCCTTCAAGCTGCGGAACGCGCTCCCAGCGGCAGGCTGCTCGATCCGTTGGAACTGGAAAGGGTGACATGCACGACCGAAGATCGCGAAACCTTCGCGAAGGAAAGCTATCAGGCGAATGGCGTTTCCCTCGGCCTGTATTGCCTCGTTAAACGCTTTAAAGAGCAGTTTCGGATGATTAATCCGCGGCCGCTGCATGACAAACTTGCATCCAAGCTATCCGACGTTCGTTCCCCGGATCAGAAGAAGGCGCTCATGGCGCAGTTGGAGGGATTGTTGGACTCACTCTACATCCTCCGCAACAAGAATGAAAACGATCCGGTCTATCAGTACTATTCCAAGGGTGTGAACGGAACCAAACAACTCATTGAGAATAATTGATAGCGACCAGCTATGCTGAGTAGTCAAGCAACATATTTCGACTTCCCAACATGCCAAAACAACAATCCGAAGAAATTCCGTTCCGTTGCAAAAACAGGTTCGGGAAGCCAAATTTACAAGTTGCCAAGTGTGAGGATTATGGATCGAAGAGCCATCCTGGGAATATTGTCTATTTGAAAGAGCAGGAACTTCCTCCCGGAAACCGGCTTCCCAAGTGCCCTTGCTGCGGTTTGGAATTGGAAACTCTCAAGTCCCCAGGCAATGGAAGTTCGACTCCTTGGCGAATGTATTTGGCTATTGGCATCACGCTACTCGCTGTTGCCACCGTCATTGCATGGTTCATGTGGCCAAGCCCACCCCAACCCCCACCGACTGTCGAGGAGCTTCTCAAAGAGGTTTGGCCATCGCTGCGTTGAACGATCTCGCTTTGAAGACATGAAATTGCCGTTAAAACTGTGTAATTTTGGAACAGTAATCGCGCTTGCTGCCTGTCAGGCTGAATCTGAGGTCGTATCGCCAGCCTCGCCAACACAAGGCGATCAGGCTCGGTTGATCGTGGAACGAATGAAGAAAGAGGCTGACGCGCTCCGCAAACTGGACTCGCTCGCTCTGGAGGGTGCAGTCGGACTACCAGCGTCGAAGTTGACTGGATTTCAGGAAAATACCCGCAAGCTCGCTTTGGCTTACGCGTCCCAATATCAACAGGATCTGAAAAAGCTGCTCGACTTTCCACAGGGTAGGGTGAACGAAATTTTCGAACCTCTGTTGCAGGTGGAGTCCGCAGCGTCCTCCGGTGGCGGTATCTACAGGACCATGAGCCTCCACCACCGCATGGCCCGCGCCGGTTCTGATTACCTTTGGTGGGAACTCGGGCTTTTCCGGCGGAGCGAACAGCCAGGTTCCTCCATCATAAGGAAACCTTCTCAGCATCAAATCATGCAAGATTATCAAGCTTTGCGCTACTTTACCCCACCGGACAATCCCCGGCATTGAACCACTGACATTTTCACACTCCTTCTGAACTGAGAAATGATGAAAACGCTACCGATTCTCCAGTTGTTCGCTGCCAGCATCGGATTGCTTCCGTTAGGCGGATGTCTCACGGCGTCATCAGTCACAAAGGATGTGCGCGAACAGGAGCAAACGAGCCGGAAGGAACTTGAGAATGAGCAACGGGAGACAGTGCAATTGCTTAGGGACAGACAAAGGCTGGAAAGCGACCTAGCCAATTCAAAGCGGCAGCGTGACGAAGTGCGATCTGCTTTGTCTGAAACCGCGAATGCCGCAGAAAGGAGCGTGCTTCAGAAAAAGGAAGAATCCCTCAACCGGGAGATTTCGAAACTACAGGATCAACTGAGCCAGTTTTCCAGAAACTAAAAAGCCATTGCAAGTAAATTGCGGTCCAAATAATAACAATGAAACTAAAGCTACTACCACAAAAAGGTGCCATTATCGCTGTTGGGATTTCATGTCTTCCAATGAGTTCGTGTGTGACACCGAGCACGGGCAATTTGGTCAAGCAGGGACACATGACCTCGGATCTGGAGAAGAAAGTGCTCATGGAGACAGGCGTTTCGGGCGCAGCGATAGGAGTGATATCAGGTGCGGCAACCGGCGCGGCGGCTGGTGTTCTTGCCGAAGGCATTGGTTCGGTGATTCAGGGAAGGCAATTCAATTCAGAAAATGCTAAAAGAAATGCGACGGTAGGTGCTGTCGCAGGCGGAGTAACAGGTGGCGTAATCGGGTATCAGCAAGGGGTCAAACAAGGCGAACAACTGGTGAGCGCCGCCATGTCCCGCGACAACGTCAATAATCTGCTAAAGGGTGCCCGCGCCTACAATAGCGGCCTGAGAAGTTACAATGCGGGATTGCGCACCAGGATTACAGCGGCGAAGAAAGAGCCGGATGCAACCAAAAGGAAGCCGACTTACGTTTCGCTTGAACGCGAAGCAAAATCACAACTCAACAATGCCAATGATCGAATTGCGGAACGAAACAAAGCAATTGGCAATGTGAAGTGGGATGGCGACCAGCGCCAAGAATATAAGAGCACCATCGAACCTCTTACGGCACAGCGGGATTCTCTGAAGAAGCAGGTCGACACGCTGGCGAGATTGCGCACTGAGGGCGTTTATTAATACCATTTCCGCCTTCCGCCATGAGTCGCCGCCTCCAAAAGAATACCGTCACACGCACCGTGGCCGCAACAAGACCCTCCGGCAAACTGGTCTGGATCGCCTGGGCGCTTATGGTGGTCGTGGCAGTGATGGCATTTGTTCCGTTAGGCTTCAAGATCTGGTGGATCGCTGCTCCGCTATTGTTAGTAGCTTTCATGATTTCAGTGCAGGTGCTGGCCAGGGGCAGAATGGCGCAAGCGTTAACCTTGATGGCTTGCCACATACTGGTGATGCCACCGGTCATGGCTTTTGGCCCATTGAATTTGCCGGCTGCGACCAAATTGGCAGGCAAGCCATCCAGCGTCCCTCTAGCGGGTGATTCTCAGGATGAGCCACCATCCCGGCTGACACCGAGGCTTCTGGAACTTAAAGAGAATCTTTCACGGCATCGCTCAGAGGTTATGCGCTGGCTGGCGGAGAAGGTGGTGGTTGAGAAGGAAAGTGGATTTTTGAGTACCAACTCTGAGAAGGATGTAGATATTCAGACCCGCCGCGCCATCCAACAGGAGAACCTCTGGAGGGAGGAGGTATTCGCCGAGATCAGCAGGATTTCCGGCCATCCGGTCGGGGAAATCGCCGCCACCTACGCGCGTATGGCAGCTAAGAAGTAATTACGTGTCCCATACTGATTAGTGAACCGTCTTACACCTTTCCAATCCGCATCATGAACAGCTCTAGTCACAGCATTTTACTCTTCGTCAGTCTGCATCTGTTGCTTTCCGCTATCACCTGTGCTCAGAGCTACGAGGAACTGAAGGAGGATATTCAGCGCCGGGCTGGAGTCATTGAAGGCTACAAGACCCAGGGCGGTCTTTCCGAAGGCCCGGATGGGATGTTGAGACCTGCACCGGAGGCCTCAGCGGAGTTAATTTCAGCGTCAAACGAGGAGAACGAGGCTCGACGCAAGATATTCGAACGTATCGCGGAAAAAACCGGAGAATCTCCCGAGTGCGTTGCGCTCTCGTTTGCGGAAAGGGTGGCTCCTGTACAACGAATTAGACCGGAGGTGCCTCAGCAACTCGATGATCCCGATCCTGCTCCAACGCCTCCGGCATCATTCGTGCCCGTCACCCCGGGAAGTTCGTTGCCGCTCAAGGTGCTGACCAGGCCTGAATCCTCCATGTTTGCGGAACCTTCCGACGCCTCGAAAGTTGTCAATGCCGGGATACCTGCATTCAGCACATGGGTGGCAGCTTCCATGCGGGATGGCTGGTATCAGGTAACGAAGGCTGTAGGCCAACCCGCGTCCGGTTGGATGCGGGCGGCGGACGTGATGGAGTGGCGGCATCACATAGTGGTTTCCTTCACCCATCCCGGAAATCGCAGCCGGAATGTCTTTTTCAAGGAGAAAACGTCATTGATGGATCTGATGAAGCTCCCTCGGGACCAGCGTCGCACGCAATGGAATCAGTTTCTTGATCCTACCGCGAAAGAGACGAATCCACAGGTCGTCGGATTCGAGCCCGAGGGTTGGCTCCGGGAAAAGAACCAGTTTTATGTGTTGCCCATACTTGGTCAGGACTCGCTAATGGATAGCGGCCAGGAGTTAATGCTATTGAAGGTCGCCGCCGCATCCAAAACACGGGGCCAGCGGGAAACGCCCAAGAATCCGACAAGATTACAGCCCAGGCTGGACATCGTGTTTGTAATGGATCTTTCCCGCAGCATGGGGCCATTTGTGGATGCGACACTGAAAATGCTCCGTGAAATTGCCGCGGAGGTTGGTAATGATGCTGATGCAGTTCGCATCGGCCTGTGGGGGTATCGTGATGATCCGAAGTTGTGTGCCGGCATCGAGTTCAATACCAAAAATTTTACGCCCGAACTACAGAAATTGCCAGATTTCCTAAAGACCCTGGAGTCTGTCCGCGAGACTAAAACAGACAGCATTGATTACGCTGAAGATGTCCTTGCAGGTGTTCACAATGCGATCGAGCAAACCAATTGGCGCGATGGATCAGCCAGATTGATTTTGCTCGTTGGAGACGCACCGGGACGGGTGCCCGGAGAATCGGAGACGGAGTGCACGATTAGACCCAAACCCGAAGGAACGGCTTCAGGCATGGATGCGCGTGGTGTCCGGGCCCGGGCGGACGACAAAAGTGTTTACCTCAGTGCCTTCTATTTGGAGTCTCCCAAATGGAAAGGATTCACTGAGCGGGGATTAAACCAGTTCCGTGAGTTGGCCTCGAATCCCGGCTCAAGCTCCCCGGATTTCAAGCTTCTGGCCGGCCAGAATCCAGACGAGTACACCAAGGCTGCATCTCTCTG
>DAISZP010000246.1:0-8400 GCA_036824745.1 Luteolibacter sp. | reverse complement strand
CATGGAGTCCGCCATAACCGGATTGTCAGGGTTGGCGCTGAGCTCCGGTTCCATCAGTCCGCAGTTCGCTTCCAACACGACCAGTTACTCAGCCAGCGTTTCCAACGGAGTGACGTCCATCACGGTCACTCCCACCGCGAAAAACCCGATGATTTCCGTCACGGTCAACGGTGCCACGGTTCCATCCGGTACTTCCAGTCCAGCGATCAATCTCGTGGAGGGACCGAACTCCATCAACGTTCGGGCAATCTCCGCGGATGGGTCAGCGGTGATGAATTATTTGGTGACGGTGACGCGTGGTATCAATTTGAACGCGAGATTTTCGAATGCCAACTCGGTGCCTCTGTCCACATTCGGATTCACGGCTTCTGGAAGCTTTTTGAACCTGTCATTGGGCTTCACCCCGATTCCCGGGACCACGTTCACGGTTGTGAAGAATACCGCCGCCTCGTTCATCCAGGGGGAGTTCGACAATCTCAAGCAGTTTCAAACCGTCGAACTGACCTACCTAAACACCACCTACAAGTTTGTCGCAGACTACTACGGTGGCAGTGGCAATGACCTCGTACTGATTTGGATGAACAACCGGGTGTCCACCTGGGGATCAAATTCCAGGGGACAACTGGGCGACAACAGCACGGTCAGCAGCAAGTTGCCCGTTGCGGTGGCCGGCACGGTGTTGTCCGGGAAAACCGTGGTTCGCACCGCGGTCGGAAGCATGCACTGCCTGGCACTTTGCTCCGATGGCACGCTGTTCGCGTGGGGGAACAATTCCAGTGGAGCGCTCGGCATCGGCGGCACAACGAACAGCCTGATTCCCGCCGAAGTGAACCGAACCGGTGCCTTGGCTGGCAAGGTCGTGGTTTCCATCGCCGCAGGGAGTGAGACGTCGTTCGCGCTTTGTTCGGATGGATCATTGTTCACATGGGGTTCTAACAACAACGGCATGGCGGGAACCGGCGATTCAGAATACGATGATTATGATGAACCTGTGGAGGTGTCCAAAGACAGCGCTTTGGCTGGCAAAACGGTCACTGCGATTTCAGCCGGAGCGTCTCACTGCCTCGCGCTTTGTTCGGATGGCTCGGTAGTGGCCTGGGGATGGGGGCACCGTGGACAACTCGGCAACGGGGGGACCTCGGCCTCAATGAAAGCGACTCCGGTGACGATGTCCGGAGCTCTTGCCGGAAAGACCGTGGTCGGGGTGTCCGCCGGAGTTCTGCACAGCCTCGCGCTTTGTTCGGATGGGACGCTCGTTTCGTGGGGAGCGAATGATTACGGTCAGGTGGGTAACAATTCCACATCGGACGTCCTCGCCCCCGTTGTCATCAATACGTTTGGTGCGCTCGTTGGAAAGTCCTTGGTTTCCTTCTGCGCGGGCGGTTATCACAGCCTCGTCTCGCGCTCGGACGGAACGGTGGTGTCGTGGGGGCGCAATGAAAGTGGTCAACTCGGAATCAACAGTACCACGGATAGCAGGGTGCCAGTGGCCGTGGTCGCCACGGGTGTGCTTTCGAGGAAGGTGGTCACAGCATTAAGCGCCGCTAGCCAGCATTCGCTGGTGATGAGCTCCGATGGCACGATGGCCGCTTGGGGGGTGAATTATGACGGGCGGCTTGGCAACAACAGTCAGACAAACAGCAGCGTTCCCGTGTCGGTTTCAACCAACTCTCTATCGGCAGGTGAACGATTCATGGCCTGTCCATCCGGGGTTGCGAGTTCCCATAGCATGGCCACGGTGGCGGAGCCGTTGCCAACGGCGACAGGCCTTGCCGCCACCTTCATTGGCGGAACGGGTGCCCAGTTGAATGGAAAGATCAATGCCATAGGTAACTCCGTCAGCATATCATTTGAATATGGAATGGATGCCAACTACGGAAGCTCGGTTGCCGCCAGCCCTGGATCCGCTTCCGGCGGCACGGATGTCAATGTGAGTGCTTCCGTTTCAAACCTTCTTCCCGGCACCGTCTATCATTTCCGGGTGGTCGCTACGTGTGCCTCGGGAGTCGTCCGAAGCTCGGACATGACATTCACCACTCTCAGTGACAACGCCAAGTTGGGCTCACTCGCATTGAGCCAGGGTGTCCTGCTTCCCGGGTTTTTGGATACGAGGAGTATTTATGTCAGCACGGTCGCGAATTCCGTCGGGGCGATCCATCTCATTCCGACCATCGCCCACCCCGGTGCCAAGGCTAGAATAAACGGGGTGGTGGTTCCCAGTGGATCCGCCAGCGAGCTTGTATCGCTTCCTGTCGGGAACACCACCATCGAAGTCGTGGTCACCGCTGAGGATGGCATCACCACGAAGACTTACAGCGTGACAGTGACGCGGCTGCCATCATCGTTTGTCTTCAACACGAAGTCCGATGTTCCGGTCGTTTCCAACGAGTTCTCGACGGGTGGCTATCCGGTGAGCATCGGGCTGGGATTCTCGCCGCAGCCTGGCACGGTTCTGACCATGGTCCGGAACACCGGACTTGGATTCATAGCGGGCGTTTTCGGCAACCTTGCACAAGGTGAACGGGTGACCTTGAGCTTCGGTGGCACGAGCTATGACTTTGTCGTCAATTACTTCGGAGGAAGCGGCAACGATCTGGTGTTGCAATGGGCGGAGACCGACCTGTTCGGTTGGGGGGCGAACGCATACGGGCAACTGGGAATGGCGCCCGTCGCCAAGATTCTTGTTCCCACGCCGGTGGATGATTCCGGAGTCTTGTCTGGAAAGACCTTGCTGGCGGTTGCCTCGGGATACCTGCACAGTTTGGCGTTGTGTTCGGACGGCAGCCTGGCTTCGTGGGGCTACAACGTTTACGGCCAACTTGGAAACAACGGTTCGCACAACAGTGAGGTCCCGGTGGCCGTGGACCGCGGCGGCGCGCTTGCCGGAAAAACCGTCGTGGCCATTTCCTCGGGCCCGTTCCACAACCTCGCCCTTTGTTCCGATGGCACGGTGGCGGCTTGGGGATACAACAACTACGGACAATTGGGAACCGGTGACAAGGTGACCAGCCGGGTGCCCGTCCGCGTGAAACAGTTGGGGGCGCTCTCGGGCAAGAGCGTGGTGGCCGTCGCCGCAGGCGCCTATCAGAGTTTCGCCCGTTGTTCGGACGGAACCGTCGCGGCCTGGGGCTACAACGATGAGGGTGAACTCGGCGACGGAAGCACCATCACAAGCAGCATTCCCGTTTCGGTGGACGCTTCGGGATCATTGTCCGGCAAGAAGGTGGCCGCGATCGCTGCGGGACAATATCACACCTTGGCCTTGTGCAGCGACGGCACGCTTCATGCGTGGGGCTACAACAAAAACGGACAGTTGGGAAACAACAGCACGGTTTCATCCATGTCTCCGGTGGCCATTGGTGGATTCGGCTCCCTCGCGGGTCGATCGATCATCGCCCTCAGCGCGGGGGCCTCTCATAGTGTCGCGCTATGTTCCGATGCGTCCTTGATCGGTTGGGGATCAAATTCAAAAGGCCAGCTTGGTTCCCTCGGACTTGCACAAAGCGCGGTGCCGGTGCTTGTCGATCTAGCAGGTGTTTCCGGTGTCGATTCCTCATCCCGGATCACAGCCGGTTCCAATCACTGCCTGCTCTCCGGCAGCGATGCCGGACTCCACGGTTGGGGAGAAAATTCCAGCGGCCAGTTGGGAAATAACAGTTCGGTTTCATCGTCATCCCCGGTGCCTTGGGACGCGGGTGGATTCGAACCCGGAATGCGCCTCTTGTCCGCCGCGAGCGGCATTTCCTCACAACATTCCCTCGCCATCATGGCGCGGGCGGTTTCTGTTAGCTCGTCGGCAGGTGTTACCGAACCATCGTCGCGGAGTGCAGCAACGGGTTCATCGGATTCCGATCAGGACGGCATCCCGGATCTGGTGGAATACGCCTTCGGTTCGGACCCGCAACAGGCGGGAACCGGCAATCTGCCGCAGGCGTCGTTGAAGGACGGCAGCATGGAAATCCGCTTCGTCCAGCCCCAGGGAGTCACCGGTGTGGTCTATTCCGCCGAATGGACCGCTTCTTTGAAGGATGGGGAGTGGACGGAGATTCCGGATTCGGGGACCGGAACTGAACACGTCTTCCGCCTGCCAGGGCAGGGCAGGGATCGGTGCTTCATGCGTCTCAAGGTCACAAAGCCCTGAAACCGCACCGCCCGCCGTTCAATCCACGCGGGAGAGCCGGGTGATGCCGCGTTGCAGGAGTTGCTTGTCCACGCTGGTGGACACCGCCTCGTCGAGGTTCACCGTCAGGTTCTCACCGGAGAACTCGATGCTGTGCAGCCCGTCCGTGTTTCCTTCGAAGGCGGCCACCAGGCCCTTCATGTCCTTGATCTCCTTACCGTTCACCTTCTTCACCACCAGGTTGCGCAGGCGTTCGTATCCCACCGTCGCCGGGGTGGGGATCACGCCGCTCAGGAAAACGATGCGGTTCGCCTTGTCCTGATAGTTCTCCGGGTTCTCATAGGCATCCAGCAGATCCAGCGGTGCGCGAGATTGCCAATCCTCGCCAAAGCTCTCTAACAACGGACGGCTCAGCTCCTGGAAAAGCAGCCCGCCCTTCACGAGAAACGCCGGAGCCTTGTCAAACATCTCATTCGGCACCAGCCGCGTGGCGTCCTCTTCGCGGGACAGGGTGGCTTTCAGCTCCAGCGGCTTGCCCTCGCGCAGCAGCGAGAGCGTCACGCTGTCTCCCGTCCCGCGCTCGCCGCGGATCAGGTGTCCCCATGACAGGGTTCCGTAGTGCGGGTGGTTGTAGTAGCCGCGGCGGTCGATCCGCAGGCCGTCCACCGCCAGCAGCACATCGCCTTTTTTCACACCGGCCGCATCCGCTGCTCCGCCCTTGCGCACGCTGCGGATGAAAACGCCGCCCTGATCGTCCGTGAGCCCGAGCCATTTACGGAAGGAGGAGTCCTCGGTGCGCGCGATCGCCACGCCCAGACTGGGAAATCCCTTGTAGGCTCCGTTGCCCGCGGCCTTGAGGAAACGGCTGATGATGTCCGTGGAGGCCACATCGCAGATCTGGTCCTTCGAGTTATAGCTGATGAGCACGCCTGCCAGCTTTCCATTGGTGAGAACCGGCAGCGAGTAACTGCTTGCCGCGCTCTGCATCGAGGCTTTCACCATGTAGGTCAGGAAAAAATTTCCGGGAAGGAAATTGGATTCCACATCGATGCTCTGCAAGGTGCCCGCCGTGCGCAACGCCACTCCGTTTTCCTCGATCTGTATGATCTCCATCGCATCGCCGATCTTCGGCGGGTTCGCGATTTCCACTGGAGTGCTTCCCTTGAAAAACTCCGCGCCCTTGTCCTCCTCCGCCGCACCTAACAACGCGAGGTTCGCCTCATAGTCCACGGCGATCACCTTGGCCGGCGTGAAACGCGTGCCATCGGCGGACTCGAACTCCAGATACGTCGCGTCCGACACCAACTCGGAAGTGGTCAGGACCTGCCCCGGTGCCACAATGGCGGCAAGCGCCCGGCGCTTGCGTGGCGGATTTTTTTCCCACGGCTGCCACTGGTTCCACGATTGCTGGGTGGAATTGATGCGGACCAGCGAGGTCTTGATGTCCGAAACCGGAGCCGGCGCGGGGAGTGGAGTCTCCGCGGGAGTGGAAACGGCGTTGGTGGCATCGGCTTTCGGCTTTTCCGGATTGCAGGAGCCGAGGACGAGAAGCAAGGGCAGGGTGAGAACGGCGCGCATGGTGGATTTCGCCCGCACCCTAAGGGATCGCGTGGGGATTGCACGGGTTTTTCCACCGCCGGGAAGCCCACTTGTGGGGGTTTGCGAAAATAACTAGTTTCTGCTGCAGGACGAGAATTCCGAAGACCTGAACCCGCATGGCCTTGCCGCGCCCCGTTGATCAGTCCGCCCTCCAGAAGCGGCGGTAGAAAGGTGTGCGCTAGTTTGAGAAAGCAATCGCCCCGTCCGAAGTCGCACGTCGTCTGGGTGTGCACAGCCAATCCGCCGGTCGGTGGCGAATGGAGTGATTGGCAGGTGGTGACCAAGCACTCAAGAGCAAGAGCCGGATCCGTCGAAAGAGCGCGGCGCGAAGGGAGTTTGATCGTTTTCATCGATGAGACGGGGGTAAGCACCAAGCACAATCAGGTGCGCGCGCGGGCACCTCGCAGCCAGGCTCCAATCATTCGGGAAACGTTCGGTTGGACAAACCTGTCGGCAATCAGGGTCATCAGTGATTCCGTGGATCCATACCTCCGATCTCTGGTTTTCCTAAGATTTCGTATGGACGGCCGAGGATAAGTTTCCGTCTCAAATGAAGGTGGCGAAAAGCGCGGCTTGTGTTTGGATGAGTGTGCGACAAGCGATGATTCCCACACCCAGAGAAATATTCGCGCGGTATGAACGTGGCGAGATGGAGCGCGAGGAAATGCAGGCTCTCATGGCATTGCACGCCCGCGAGCTGATCGCGGAAATGGAGGAGGACTATCAGAATCCGGCCGCCGCGTGGATCGAAGGACTGCTGGCGAAACGCGCGGCGTCGAAACTCGTGCGCCGTCACGGCAGCCGTTTGATCCGGGAAATCCTCAGCGCGCTTTCCGAGGTGCCGGATTTCCCCGCGGTCCGGCATTTGTGGAACGCGGCGCACCCGGACGTGCCGATCCATTGTTTCCTGAGGATCCGCCGCGAGCCGGTTTTCCGTTTGATCGATGTGAGGCACCGCTCGGAGGAAATCGAGGTCATCGTCGAACACGGCCAGGGTGCCAGAGGCAAGGGGACGCGGCGGATCTTCGTCCTTAAACGCGACGAACTGTGGCGCCTCGTCGTGGAGACCGGGCGCTGACGAACCCCGCGCGGTTGATTTTGGCGGAAATCGGCACGGTTCTGGCTTAATTGCCAATCCGGCCCATTGAGCCGGCCAAATCCAAGCCACCCAGAATCATGCCTACCGTCCGCCTATCCGGAACCATCCTGAGCGAGAACGATCCGGGCCGCGTTTCCCGCGCGAAGCTCCTGCACCTGCTCTTCAACGGAGGATGGAACATCTACAATTCCAACGGCGACCAGCGCATCACGCTCTCCAACATCGAGAAGAAGATCATCGAATCGGACGCCTTCGTTTTCACTCCGAATCCCTCGCTCGAGGACATGTTCAAGGCGATCTCGATTTTCGTCGGCTACCAAACCCTCGACCACAACCTCGCGGGAAAACCCACGGTGATTCTCAACGCAGACGGATCCTGGAACAACTTTTTCTCCGTCATCTCCCACCTGAACCGCATGGGCACCATCAAGCAGGACTACCGCGAGTTCCTGCTTTCCGCGGACACGCCCGAGGCAGTTTTGGAATGTCTCGAACAAGCGAGATCGAACGGACTGCCGGATGCCGGTCGCGAAAAAATGGAGGAAGCCACGATGCCGCAGGTGCTCGATGTGCCCGCGCCGACTTCAAACATGGGAAACGTCTGCGTGTTCTGTTCCGCCAGCCTGGAGGATCCGTCGTTTGTTAGAGACGGGGAGATGCTCGGCCGTCTGCTCGCCCTGAACCATCTCGGCTGCGTCTCCGGCGCGGGCAAATCCGGCATCATGGGCGCGGTGGTGCGCGGGACCGTCGCCGCCGGCGGCTGGGCCGCGGGATCGAACGTTCCGCACATCATCGAACTTGAAGGCCTGCCGGAAGGGCTTTCGCAATTCTGGCTGCGGCCGGACATCTACACCCGGATGGAGGTGATGATCGAGAACTCGGACGCCTTTGTCATCTTCCCCGGCGGGGCGGGAACCTTCCAGGAACTGCTCGCGCTGATGATTTTCAAGTTTCAAAAGAACCCGCTCATGGAGGGCAAGCCGGTGGTGATCTTCAACCGCCGCAATCCCTCGGGCGTGGGCTTCTGGGATCCGCTCATCGATCTGCTCGACGGCCTGTGCCCGCCCGGATACTTTGTGGTGGCCAGCACCTTGGACGACGTGATCCCCTACGTTTCCAAAGCCATCGCATGATGGGTGGAGCACCGCATCCGGGAGTTCAGGTTGAACTCCCGGCCCGGAGTCTAACCGAGGCAGTCCTGCAACGCCGCGAGCACCAGGTCCACATTCGCCTGTGAGGCGGAGTGTCCCATCAGGCCGATGCGCCAGGCCTTGCCGGCGAAGGGGCCGAGTCCCGCGCCGATCTCGATGTTGTAGGTGTCCAGCAGCTTCGCTCTAACAGCCGCATCGTCCGCTCCCTCCGGAATGCTGATGCAGTTCAGCGTGTGGAGCGAGCGTTCCGGAATGTATTGGATGCCCATGGCCTCAAGCCCGGAGCGGAGCCTCTGATGCAGGACAGCGTGGCGTTCGATGCGCGCTTCCAGACCCTCTTCCAACACGATGGCGAGCGCCTCGCGCAGCGCGTAGATCATGTTCACCGGAGCGGTGTGGTGATAGGCGCGCTTGCCGCTGCCCTTGTAGTA
>DAISZP010000245.1:0-8426 GCA_036824745.1 Luteolibacter sp. | reverse complement strand
TGGTCGCACGTGGTGGTGACCTTCGACAGCACCACGCTCCGCCTCCACGTCGATGGCAGCGAGGTCGCCGCTCACGCACTGCCGACACCAGGGCCTGCGGCGGAAACCGCGGGGTTGATCATCGGTGGTCACCGCACGGGCACCGGGCGGAATTTCGATGGAAAAATCGACGAAGTGGCGATGTGGTCACGCGCCCTTTCGCCCGCTGAGATTGTCGAACTCCACCACTCAGGTTCCCCTCAAAGCCTGCCCACCGATGTGAGCGCGGTGGATTCCGATGGCGACACGCTTGAAGACTGGTGGGAAACCATGAACGGCCTTGATCCATACAATCCCGCGGATGCCTTGGCGGACTCGGATGAAGACACAGTTCCAGTGTGGCTCGAGCGCTTGGCCGGAACCCATCCTCAACACGATGAATCCGCACTCTACAACTATCTGCGAAACATGGTCTCCCCGGGGGGCACTTCGCTTCCAAACGTTTTTCGCCACCCATCGTCCGGCAACCTGCACTTCCACCTGAATCTCCGGGGATCCTCCGATCTTCAAAACTGGTCCGCTCAATCTGGATTCACCGCAGAGGTGTTTGAAAACCAGTTCCGGTTTTCAGATTCCGCGCCTCCCCCTGCGCCATGGTTCTTTCGTGCAGAAGCCCAACCATGACTTGGGAATTTCAGGAAAATGTGACAAAGTTGCCCTAAGGAAACTTTTGGATTGAAATGGAAACACAGTTCTGCCAAATCCGAGGTGTATTGCTTGTCTTCCACGGCCCCATTCTCCCCGAGCCTCCAGAGTTTCAACGGCTGAGCTGATTTCCTGACGATCCAACTCGCCCATTTCACCTCGCGCCCCCTCTTTCTGCCAACAGGTTTCCCAAACGCCAACTAAATAAATTTCCCAAACAACTCAGATTCTCGATCCATGAAAATCCGCCATTTCCTCGCCTTGCTTTTCATTGCCGGGACCCTGTCCTCAAATGCCGCGCTGACGGACAATCTCGTCGCCTATTGGAACTTCGAGGGAAGTTCAAACAACGATTCCTCGGCATCGGGAGGCAGTTCCTACAATGGAACGCTCTCTGGAAACGCCACCACCACCACGGCCATCACCAAAGTAGGTTCCGGAGCACTGAAACTGGATGGTGCCGGCGACTACATGACCGTCACTGCTGTCCCCAACCTTAACAACAGCTGGAGCATCTCCGCATGGTTCAACTCCGCCGTGCTGCCGGCCGGCACCGGTGACGCCAACCGCTACTTCGTTTACGAATCCTATCAAAGCGCCTCCGCAGGTTACGGCATGTCATTCGGTCTGCGGGATGGCACGACGGGAAACACGAACTTCCAGACCTTCACCGATCTGGTCACGACCGACCAGTCCCGGGACATCCAGGTGCCCGACGGCATGGTCGCCAACACTTGGTATCACATTGTGGAATCGTATGATGCCGCCACCAAGACACTGAGCATCTACCTCAATGGCATCCCCCAGACTCCCATCAATCTTGGCACGGATACCTTCGTCTCCGCCGCCTCGCTGCGGATCGGATGCGCCCGCGCCACCACCCGCTTCTTCAACGGATCCATCGATGAGGTATCGATCTGGGACCGATCTATCAGCGCGGCCGAGGTCTCCGCAGCTTATCAGCTCGGCTCCAACGGCCAGGCGCTCACCACGCTGCAATATCAATTGAGTCTCAGCGCGGCTCCAGTCAACTCCGGCTCCGTCACCGGTTCCGGTCTCCACAACGCCGGACAGATGGTATCCATCGCCGCCACTCCGAATCCCGGTTACGTGTTCAGCGCGTGGAACGGAGGCTTCACCGGCCAACCCGCGTCCTTCACCTATACCGCCAATGCCAATGTGACTGCCGTGGCAACCTTCGCGGAAGACACTTCCGATCCAGACAACGACGGACTGACGAACTATCAGGAAATCGTCACCTACGGCACGCTTCCCAACAACCCGGACACCGATGGCGATGAAATCCCGGACGGAAACGAGATCGCAATCGGCACCTCGCCCACATCAAGTGATTCCGCGCTCGTTTCCTTCGTGAGGGACAACCTCTCCACAGGAAACGCGGGAGCGATCTCCCTGTCCACTCCGGGCATCAGCCGCAATCCCGGCACCGGCGCGATCACCTTGTCGCTGGGCCTGATGGGTTCCGCCAATCAATCCGTCTGGCAGCCCGTGGATCTCAGCGATCCTTCGGTTTCCATCGTTCCATCCGGAGATGGATGGAACGTCACCATTCCCGCGCCGTCGAACACGGTGAACAGCTACATCCTGTTAGGTTCCCAACCTTGAAATCCGAGCCCTGCCTCCCATGAAGCGAATTCCATTCCTTGCGGGCACCCTGGCCCTGACCGTTCCCGCCATGGGCGCGCTCACCAACAACCTCGTGGCTTACTACGACTTCAATGAAACCGGCAACGCGGGACTCGTCAATCGCGCCAATCCGGGCACCTTCGATGCGGTCTTCAACGGAACGACAGGGTCCGGAGAAAACACCTCGGGCTCCGGATTCGCCGGAAACACGGCCTTCAACGGCGGTGACGGACTCAGCAGCCGCACCGTGCTGTCCTCCTCGCTCGGCGGAGTGCTCAACCTCGTGGACACGCGCGGCAATTTCATCAGCACCGGCGTTTCCTCCGCCACCACGGGCAGCGCGTTCACCATCTCTCTCTGGTTCGCGCTGACTCCCGGCGCCGCCAACAACAGCAACCGATACCACCTGCTGGAATCCGCCAACAACTACAACGTCTCCCTCGGCACCAACACCGTCACGGGAACGATCACTGCCCCATCCGCCTCCTACAGCTATCTCGCCTACGTCAACCAAAGCACCGCCACCGTCACCGCCACCGGCGTATCGACTTCCACCTGGCACCACGCCGTCCTGACCTACGTCTCGGGAACAGTCACACTCTACATCGATGGAGCGAACATCGGCAGCCTCGCCAACGGAGCTTCCAACCTTCCCTTCACGGACCTGCTTTTCGGCAGGGAACGCAACAACCCGGACCCCTCGGGGGATCGCGACTGGGACGGCATGATCGAGGAACTCGCTGTCTGGGACCGCGCCCTCGACCCTTCGGAAATCAACAACGCCAACACCGGATCCAGCGCCGACAGCCTCTATCAGCGTGGACTCGCCGGTCTGGCCGTTCCCGAACCATCCGCAGTCCTGTTAGGCGGCTTGGGCATGCTCGCCCTGCTGCGCCGCCGTTCCCGTTGAAACTCCCCTCCTTCCAACCCCATCCCCGACAAACCATGAGCTCCTTCCGAAATTCACTGATCACGCTGGGGCTTCTGCTTCCCTCCGCCGCTCTGGCTGATCTTACAAGCAACCTCATCGCCTACTATAACTTCGACGCCTCCGGAACCGCCGGTATCGCCAATCAGATCGACGGCGGCACCACGCACAACGGCAGCTATGGCAACGGCACCGCATTCGGAGTCAGCCCCTCGATCACCGGAACGGGCTCCGGATTCGCGGGCAACGCCGCGTTTGAAGGCCCGGTGGCCACCACCACGACCGATCGCTCTGACCTGCTCGTCGGAAACGCCCTGAACGTTTCGAAGTATGATGCCAGCACCACCGCCGGAAGCGGTTGGTTCAATGTTCCCACCCTCAACTCCGCGACCTTGGGTTCCAATTTCACCATTTCCGCGTGGTTCTTCCTCGCTCCGGACGCGGACAACACGGGAACAAACACCGATGTGCTCCGAGACTACGTGTTTGAAGGCTCCACGAACTTCGACGTCTCATTTGGCACCAACGACAACAACGGAAGCACCTACGTGTCCTGGATCGGACAACTGGCATCCGCCACCGCCGGCCCCTTGAGCACCGGAGAATGGCACCAGGTTGCACACGTTTTCAGCCAGAACGGAACCAACACCGAGTTGAGGATCTACATCGACGGCGTCCGCGTCGGCGGCGCCCTAACAAGTCCCACCGCGAACCTCGACTTCACCGCCATCAACTTCGGAGCGGCCCGCAACGGCACCCGGGTGTTCGACGGGATGATCGACGAGGTCGCCGTATGGAACCGCTCCCTCACTCCGAATGAAATCACCGAAGCCCACCAGCGAGGCCTGGCATCGTTGTCCCTAACAGCCGATCTCGCCGCCGCGGGCAAGGCATTCGTCAGCGTGGAGACCTCCAGCGCCGTCATGGGCCAGACCTTCGGCACCGGACTCTACGATCTCAACACGCAGATCGAAATCGAAGGTTTTCCGACCTCCGGTCACGTCTTCACCGACTGGAGCGCGCCCTTCAACGGCCAGCCCGCCCTGTTCCACCACACCGTCTCCGCCTCGGTCAGCCTCACCGCCACTTTCGCCCAGGACACCGCGGATTCCGACAACGACGGACTCAGCAACTATCAGGAACTCGTCGTTTACCTGACCAATCCCGATCTGGAGGATACCGACGGCGACCTGATCCACGACGGCGATGAAATCCAGCAGTCCCTGACAAACCCGCTCGTCAGCCAAATCACCGCGGTGAACTGGATCATCGCCAACCTTGGTGGAAGCGGCACCAGTCCCGGTGACATCGTGCTGGGCCGCAACCAGATCAACAACACGCTCAGTTTCAAACTCGACGTCAAAGACAGCACCACGCTCGGCAACTGGACCACCGTTTCCCCATCGGCACCCGGCGTAAGCGCGGCTGCGGCAAGTGGTGAAATCCATTTCCAGCTCCCGGGAACCGCGGATTCGAAACGCTTCTTCCGCCTCGGCGGCGAGGCCCCCTGATAGTCCGCTTCTTTTGCGACCTTGACCCTCCGGGGATTTGGGGTTGTTCTTCGGGAAACATGAATCTCGTTGAACTCGCTTCACGCATCAAGGCCGCCAGGATGGCCAAAGGATACACACTCGACCGAGTTGCGGATATTTCCGGTCTCGGAAAAGGCCTGCTGTCCAAAGTGGAGAACTTCCGGGTCACCCCTTCCTTGCCGACGCTTTCCAAACTCTCGGAAGCCCTCGGAATGAGCCTTTCCGAATTGTTCGATGGCCTCGACGAAAAGCCGAAACTCAGCATCACCCGCGTTTCCGACCGCAAGGAGATCGAGCGCGACCGCGATCAGTCCGACATCAACTACCACGCCCTCGCCCACGGCCGGCCGGACCGCAACATGGATCCGTTCGTGCTCGACGTCCCCGCGGGCGGCGGGCGGCGCGAGGCGATGCCGCACGAGGGCGAGGAGTTCCTCATTGTGTTAGATGGCGATGTTTCCTTCGAATACAACGGCGAGGTCCATCAACTGAACTCGGGCGATTCCGCCTACTTCGATGCCGAGGTGGACCACCGTGTTTTCAATCCCGGAGCAAAGGCGGCGAAAGTCCTTTGCGTGTTTCTCGGAAGACCGATGTGAGGATCACGCACGGCCGGAAGACCTGACGAACCTCGCCACCTTGGCATTGAAACCATCCGCCGCTGCGAGCTCCTCGATGCCGAGGTGCATGCGGTAGCGCCAGTAGTAGGGCATAATGGCGGGCACGTTGATGCGTTCCGCATCCGGATCGGGCAGGCGCAGGTTTTCATCCATCGCTAACAGATCCTGCAGCGGGAAGATCGCCCACATCGCCGGCGAGTGGAGGTGCTGCAGAATGATGCGTGAGGCCATCTCGCCGCTGAGTTCGTTTTTGGGAAACGCCTCGCCGAAAGCCTGCCAAGCGAAATTCGCGGTCACCCGCGGATCCTCGCGCCACCAGCCACGGATCGTCGGCATGTCGTGGGTGGACGGACTGACGACGCTCATGTAGGGCGCGTGCGAAGGATCGGCGAATTCGACTTTGGACGACTTCGGCATGCGTTGGATCTCCAACGAAAGGATGCCGAGCTCCTTGAGCACGCCGGGCACGCAATCCGGCACCATGCCAAGATCCTCGCCGCAGAGAAGCATCGGGCTCGCCTTGCGCATGACAGGGAGCTTCTCGTATCCCCTCGCCTGCCAGAACGATTCCTGGCGGCGGTAGAAATAATCCACGTAGAGGTCGTCCATGCGCCACTTGTCCTCATGGTCGAGTTCCTGGAAGGACTTCGTCATGTGCATCGAGCAGCGCGGATGGAAGAGCGTGCCGTTGGAACCGGCCACTTCGAGGAAAAGAACTTCGCTCGCACAATCTAACAAACCATCGCGAAGCCGTTCCATCCGCGCGCGGACCATGGGGTCTCCCAGGTTCCATTCCGCGAAGTGATCCACGATTCTGCGCTGCGTGGAAACGGTTTCCTTGAGCTGATAGGCTCCGTATCCGATGGAGTCGAGGTAGAGTTCCTTTACTTCATCGGTGGCATCGCCAAAACGTTCCCAGAGGAAATGTTCACGGATGTAAGGTTTGCAGAATCGGCCGAAATCAAAGCGGATGCCGCGCTGATGGATCTCATCCACATGCACCGGCATGGCGGGGTCGAACCATCCCATGATGCCTTCCACCTGCTCGTAGGGCACCTGCCAGATGCGGAAGAAGCCAAGGATGTGATCGATCCGGTAAGCGTCGAAATACCGGCTGAGCTGCGCGAAGCGCGAGCGCCACCAAGCGTATCCGTCTCGGCTCATCACCTCCCAGTTGTATGTGGGAAAGCCCCAGTTCTGGCCCTTGATGGCGAAGGCGTCCGGCGGCGCGCCGGCTTGGGAATCCATCTTGAACAAATGCGGCAGCGACCACGCGTCCACGGATTGGCGGTCGATGCCGATGGGCAGGTCGCCTTTCAACGCGAGGCCGTTTTCGTGGAGGTGGGAAACGGCGTCCGAGAGCTGCTTGTCGAGTTCGTATTGCAGCCAGATGTGATAGGAAAGCTCCGGCCAATCCGGATGATCCGCCGCCATCATCGCATCCACCTTCCTCTCATCGAAGGTGGACCAATCCTTCCACCGGCTGAAGTCCGCGGTGCCGAACTGGTCGCGCTTCACGCAGAACGCGGCGTATGGCACCACCCAATCGCGGTTGTTTGTTAGAAACTGTTGGAAACCATCGCCGGAGAGGATCGTCTTGCGGTGCTTGGCGAAGATTTTCCGCGTGAACCCGGATTTCGCCTTCATCACGGCTTCGTAGTCGATCTGCTCCAGCGAATTGAGATTCTCCCGGGCGGCCTCCAGCCCCACGGCGAAGTCCTTCGGCATCGCATGGCCCATGTCTTCAATCCGCAGGTAGATCGGATGCAGGGCGAAGACGCTGATCGCCGAATACGGATAGGAGTCCGTCCAATCGTGGGACGATGTGGTATCGTTGATCGGCAGGATCTGGATGAGTTTCAAGCCGACCGAACTCGCCCAATCGGCGAAGGGCTTGAGATCGGCGAACTCACCAACGCCGAGACTCTGCTTCCCGCGAAGCGAGAAGACCGGTATCGACACACCCGCGGCGCGGTAGAGTTGCGAACCGTCGCGGCGGTAGTTCTCATCCTGAACGACGGTCCGCTGGCGGGTGGAGAACCCGCGTTCGGAAAGCGTGCGGTTTTCGCCGTGTTCCAAACCGACCGCGCAGCCGAGTTTGGTATCGAACATGCCGTACTTGTATTCGATCCACCATCCATCCGGCAGATGCACATCCGCCCGCCAGAGATTGGCGGAAACCTCGGTCATCGGGACCGCATGATGCCATCCCCAATCGCCGATCTCCGCGACGCTGCCGATCAAGCAAGGCACGAAGCCATCGGGCACGGCAGCCATGCGCAGGAGAAACGTGTGGTTCGCATCCGCAGGAACGTTAGGCAGCTCGAACGAACCGCGGGCTGAAAGCGCGGATTTGAAGGCGTTGGTTTCAAACGCATAGTCCACCGTGCCGGCGGAGCACCACGTGTCCAAAAGAAGAAGCGTGTCTTGGGAATCCGGGTCCGCCTGCGCGGTTCGCGGGCCGTTCCATTCGTCCAGAAGCACCCCGTTGCCTTCCTGGCGGAACTGATAGGAATACTCCAGCCGCAGCGGGCAGCCTGAGATCTCCAGATCGGCTCCCCATTGCCGGTCATTGATCCACCGCAGAGGCAGAACCTGCTCCATCCGGAGTTCGGAACCTTGCGGACTGGTGGCGAGTTTCAACCAAAGCGATTGGCCGGGGACCGTGTGGAAATTCAGACGGAATACGATCTTCATGGGTTATCGGGCAGCGGGCTGCACGAGGCTAATGTCGCGAAACCGCGAGGCGATGGAAAAATTTCGCGCCCCGTGGAAGATTCCGCCACGGAGCCGTCCGGATCCCATCACTCGGATTCCGGTTCTTCCTCACCGCCGCGCCCGCCACTCCTCGAATCGCGGTTTTCCGTCCGACGATCCTCCGCAGGCCCCGAAACATCGGCTCCGGTTGTGTCCTCAGGAGTTCCGAAGCCGGCAAGCCATTCCGCAAGGGCATCGGAACTCCGATCCTCCGCCGAATCCAAACCAGCGATCCAAGCCGCCGCATCCGCCGGATCG
>DAISZP010000244.1:0-8438 GCA_036824745.1 Luteolibacter sp. | reverse complement strand
CGGCGAATTCCAGCCGCTGAGCGAACCCGAGTGCTTTCTCGAAGGCGTGCGCCGCGTGAAGGAATGGATCGCCGCGGGCGACATCTACCAGGTGAATCTCTCCCAAGCCTTCGAGGCGGAGGTCTCCGGCACCTCGTTGTTTCCTCTCTATCAGTCATTGCGCGACGCCTCGCCCGCGCCGATGGCCGCGTGGCTGTCTCTGGATGGCAGGGAGGTGCTCAGCTCCTCGCCCGAGACGTTCCTCAAGTTTTCCGGCTGCATGGTGGAAACCCGGCCGATCAAGGGAACGCGTCCGCGTTTCGCTGATCCGGACGACGACACGCGTTCCGCTTACGAACTCCAGACCTCCGCCAAGGAGATCGCGGAGTTGGTGATGATCACCGATCTGTTGCGCAACGACCTCGGCCGGGTCTGCGGGTTCGGCAGCGTGGAGGTCTCCGAAATGCTGCGCCTCGAATCGCTGGCCCAAGTGCATCACCTCGTTTCCACCGTGAGAGGCATGCTGCTTCCGGAAACCGATGCCATCGACGCGCTCGCCGCTTGTTTCCCCGGCGGCAGCATCACCGGTGCGCCGAAGAAACGCGCCATGGAGATCATCCGCGAGCTCGAAGCCCGCCCGCGCGGCATCTACTGCGGCGCCATCGGCTGGCTCGGCTTCAATGGAGAGTCCTCGTTCAACATCGCCATCCGCACGCTGGTCTGCGAAGGGGACAAGCTCGTCTATCAGGTCGGAGCCGGCATCGTCGCGGACTCCGATCCGCAGAAGGAATACGAGGAAACCCTGCACAAGGCGGCGGGGATCCGGCTTGCGGTGGAGAGGGTTAGTAGTCCGTGACTACGGTTCGCCCACCGTCGGCTCGGGCACGGAGATCGCGGTGGCTTTCACCGCGCGTGTCAGCACCTCCTTCGCGCTTTGTCCGGGCATGAGCGTGGCGCGGGCCATGCCGCGGTAGCGCAGGGGCTTGTAGCCGAGGGCTAACAGCTTGTCCAAAGGTGCCTGCTTGAGCGCGGGTTTCCAATACTGCGGGCCGCCGCCAGTTTCGTAGTAGTGGATCCACGTGTGCTCCTTGTTCGCCCAGCCGCCGCAGAGGATCACGTGGCGGCGCGGGATGTTGAGGATGTCTCCCGGGCGGAGGTCGTTGCTGTTAGGGAGTTCGTCGCAGACCGAAGGAAGCTTCGCCGTGTCGTGGACGGACGGGAGTTTCAGGCACTTGGAAACGAAGCCGGAGCAATCGAGTCCGGTGGCGTGCTTGCTCACGGCCGCGTTGTCCGCCGCGCGTTTCGCGGGTGAGGAGACATCGCCCGCGGCGAGGCCGTTGGCGATGGCGGCGTCGAAGGTTTCCGGGCCGTCGTAGCCGCCCCATTTGTAGGGAATGCCTTCGTTCACCTCGCCGGGAATCCACCAACCCATGCGCTGGCCTTGCGGATCATGGCCGATGTCCGGCGTGTTCACGAGGATGCCGGACTTGTCCTTGCCGTGCAGGATGTTGCCCGCGAAGGGCCGCCAGGGATGGGTGGCGAGCTGCCGCGCGATGGCCATGGACTCGGATGGCGTGACTTGCGAAGGCGCGTTCGGATCCCCGGGAAACAAGGTTTCGCTCGCGGTTTCCGGCTGCACCGAACAGGCGGCGAGGCTGAGTGCGGAGAACAGGCAGGTCCATCTCATGAGTTCCAACGTGGAGAAATCCCTCCGCCGGGTCAAACCCGCGGCATGCCCATTCGCATTGACCGCGGACGGTGGCGCGGGCAGAACATCGGCATGACCGGGCGGGTGCGTGCCAAATGTTTCCTCGTATTCTGTTGGGCCGTGGCATCATGCGTCGCTGCGGAGAAGACGCGCTTCGCCCTGGTGATCGGCAATGCGAAGTATGAAGCCGCCGTCGGTCCCTTGAGAAACTCGGTGAACGACGCGAAGGCGGTTTCCAAGGCGCTGCGGAATCTCGGATTCGCCGTGACCGAGGAACACAACGTGAGCCGCGCGGACATGATGGAAGCGGTTGCGGACTTCCGTGCGAAGATCAAGGATGCCGAAGTGGCCGTGTTTTTCTACGCGGGCCACGGCATCTCGGTGGCTGGATCGAACTATCTGATCCCGCTGAAATCCGGCTATCAGCCGGCGGGCGCGGATGAGATGGCGCTGCGCATGCTGGCGGAAACCAGGCTCTTCAACGCGGAACAAGTGGTCGCGGAGATGAGCGCGTCCGGCGCGCGTTGCAACCTCGTGATCCTCGACGCCTGCCGCAACACGCCGGTCGCCGATGCCGGAAACGCCCGCTCTCTAACAAGCTCCGGCGGCCTGGCGGAAATGAAGCCGCCCGCCGGATCGCTCATCGCATTCGCCACGGACGCGGGCCGCACCGCTCAGGATGGAGAGGGCGCGAACGGTCTCTACACCGGCGAACTGGTGAAACACCTGCAAACGCCCGGCATCACCATCGAGCAGGTTTTCAAACGCACGCGCGCCGCGGTGATGAAACAATCCGGCGGCAAACAAGTGCCCGCCGAATACTCGCGGCTGGTCGGCGACGACATCTTTCTGGCCGGAATCGAACCCGCGAAACCCGTCACGCCGAAAGCCGAGCGGGTGGAGGTTCTCGATTTCCCCGCGATCGGGAAACTGGCCGCCGCCGGCAAGATCGACGAGTGCGCCGAGGCCCTGCGTTTGATCACCGCGGAAAAAGGCCTTTCGGCGAACGCCGCCGAGCCGATTGATGCCATGTTGGAAATCACCAAAGAGCGGCTCCGGAACGTGACCGGTCCCTCGGCGGCCTTGGACTTCGGCGTGAAGGCCTGCACGGTTTCGCTGGAACTGATCGAATCCTGTCTTCCTCCCTCGCATCCCCGCCGGTCGGATCTGACCGGCAAGGCCCGCAACCGGCTGGGTGATTGCCAGATGTTGTTAGGGAAACCGGACAAGGCGCTGGAATCCTACCACGCCGCCGTCAGCCTTCTGCCGGAAGACGCGTATCCGCTCTACAACCGCGGCCGCGCCTATCTGGCACTGGACAGGAAGGACGAGGCGAAGACGGACTTCGAAGCCGTGGCCGGGCCGAAGTTCAAACAACCCGCGGCGAGGAAACTGGCGCTTGATGCGTTGAAGGGGTTGTAGCGCGGGGTTGCCTCACTTCTCCCCGATCCGTTTGAACAACCGGAACAGCTCGCTGTCCGAGGTGAGGATGACGGTGCTGTCCTTGCCGAGGGTTTTCTGATAGGTCTCCAGGGTCTTGGTGAACTGATAGAAGTCCGCGGCGACGGGACTGGCGTTGTAGGTGGCGGCGTAGATGCCGGTGGCCTGCGCGTCGGCCTTGCCCATGATCTCCTGCTCCTTGCGGTAGGCGGTGGACTGGATGGAGAGCAGGTCGCGCTCCTTGCGGCCGATGATCTTGGCGGCCTCGCCGGCTCCTTCGGAGCGGAAGCGGTCTGCGATCTGCTGGCGCTCGGAGGCCATGCGGGCGTAGATTTTCTCGATCACGCCGGACTTGTAGTTGATGCGCTTGAAGCGGGTGTCGAGCAGTTCGATGCCCCAGGACCTCACCTTCGGCTGGGCGGCCTTGAGGATCTGCTGGTTGAGGGTTTCGCGGCCGAAGCGGATGGGAGGCAGCACGCCGATGGAGGAGTCCGCGGCGGCGATCGATTCGTCGCGCGCGGGTTTGCGTTCCTTCTCGCTGCGGATCACCTCGATGAGATCGTGCGCGGCGATCACGTTGCGGGTCTCGCTGCCGATGATGTCGTCGAGGCGGGAGCGTGCGCTGCGTTCGTCGCGGAGTTTCTCGAAGTAGGTCTTGGGATCGGAGATGCGCCAGCGGGCGAAGTTGTCCACGGTGATGTAGAGCTTGTCGCGGGTGGGCATCTCGGTGGCGGGGCCGTCCCATTCGAGGATGCGTTTCTCGATGCGGTTCACCTGCTGGATGAAGGGCATCTTGAAATGAAGGCCGGCCTCGTTTTTTCCGGGGTCCGAGTTGATGGGGCTGCCGACGGGTTTGCCGAACTGGGTGACGAAGACCTGTTCGTTCTCGCTGACGGTGTAGGCGGCGCTGTTGAAGACGATGGCCGTCACGCCGAGGGCGATGAGGGTGATGATGGATTTCATGGTGGTTAGGGCGTGGGGTTCACTTGTTGAGGTTCATCAGCGGCAGGAGCTGCTTCGCGTCCTCGTCCATGATGAACTTGGGTCCGAGTTTCGGCAGCACCTCGTTCATGGTTTCCAGATAGAGTCGCTGCTTGGTGATGGCGGGGGCTTTTTCATACTGGGTGAGGAGTTCCTTGAAACGGGCCACGTCGCCCTCCGCTTGGTTCACACGCTGCACTGCGTATCCTTCGGCTCCCGAGATCCGTTGGTCGGCGAGGCCGCGGGCTTTCGGGATCACCTGGTTGTATTCGCCGTTCGCCTGATTGATCATCGTTTCGCGGTCTTGTTGCGCGCGGTTCACTTCATCGAACGAGCGCTGCACGGGACCGGGCGGGTGCACGTTCTTGAGCTGGATCTGCTCGACGGACACGCCCATCTGGAGGTTCGTCAGGATGTCCTTGAGGAGCTTGAGCGATTCCACCTCGATCTCGGTGCGGCCGATGGTGAGGACTTCATCGACGGTGCGGTCTCCAACGACCTCGCACATCACGGCTTCGCTGAGATCGCGCAGGGTGGAACCCGGATTGCGGAAGTGGAACAGGTAGTCCCTTGGCGATGAGATGGTGTATTGCACGATCCATTCGACTTCCGCGGCGTTGAGATCGCCGGTCACCATGTCGCGCTCCTTGTCGGCCTCGGAGCTGGCTTGGTCAGGGTTGGTGGAATTGGGCGTGCCGAAGCCGAACTCCAGCTTGAGCTGGCGGCGCACCGGCAGGATCGTCGCGGTGTCCATGCCGTAGGGCAGCTTGAAGTGCAGGCCCGGCTCGGCGGTGTATTGGTATTTTCCGAATCGCTGGACCACGGCGACGGATTCCGGACTCACGGTGAAATACGAGCCGAACACTCCGGCGAGCAGAACGATGGCGAGGATTCCTAACAGAATCCACTTTGGGGAAAACGCGAGTTTCGGCCGGACGATGTGGATGGTGCTGCCGATGGGAGGTGGTTTCATGACGGTGGAGGGAACTGTCCCGGGAGCGGGATCGGCGGCAGGCTAGGGGAATCCCGGTGGACGAGACAGGGAAATACCGCGGGGATTTTGGAATCGGTGGTTTGCCTTGCCGCGGGTGGTGGTGGGGTCGTAGGACTTCGCGTGTGGCGAAGAACGATTCGATGCGTTTGCCTGTGAATCCGCTCGCGTCGGTGAAGTGGCTGGCGGTGCTGCTGCCGATGGCGGCGGCGGTGGGCTCGGCATCGGCGTTTTTTCTGTGGAGCCTTGATGCGCTGACGAGGGTTCGTTTTCAAAATCCCGGGTTGATTTGGTTGCTGCCGATCGGTGGTTTGGTGGTCGGCTGGATCTATCGGGTGTATGGCGGGGCTTCGGGTGGGGGAAACAATCTGCTGATCGACGAGATCCATCAACCAGGTGCCGGAGTGCCGCGGCGGATGGGGCCGCTGGTTTTGTTAGGCACGCTGGTGACGCACTTGTTCGGCGGCTCGGCCGGGCGCGAGGGCACGGCGGTGCAAATGGGAGGTGCGATCGCCGCGGCTTTCGGGCGATGGCTTGGAATGGACCCAGGGAGCCTGCGGCTGCTGCTGATGGCGGGTGTGGCGGCGGGTTTTGGCTCGGTGTTCGGCACGCCGATTGCCGGGACGGTGTTCGCGCTGGAGGTGCTGGTCATCGGGCGGATGCAGTATGACGCGCTGGTGCCGTGTTTCATCGCCTCGCTGGTGGCGCACTGGACTTGTACGGCGTGGGGGATCGGCCACACGCACTATCAGGTGGCGGTGGCGAGCGCGGGCGCGCTGCCGGATCCGCGATTGTTCGCAAAAGTGGTGCTGGCCTCGGTGGCGTTCGGCTTGGCGGGGGCCCTGTTCGCCGCGTGTTCGCACAAGCTGGCGGAGGGTTTCAAGCGGGTGATCCCACGGGCGGAGGTGCGGCCGTTCGCGGGTGGCTTGCTGGTGATCGCCTTGTTTTTCCTCGCTGGAACGCCGGACTATCTCGGGCTGGGGGTTCTGGGAAATCGCGAGGGCGCGGTCACGCTGCCGGCGATGTTTGGAAGCGCGGAAATCCCGGCATCCGCGTGGTTGTGGAAGCTGGTGTTCACGGTCGTGACCCTGAGCGCGGGCTTCAAAGGCGGGGAGGTGACGCCCTTGTTCTTCATCGGCGCGGCGCTTGGAAACACGTTGGCCGTCCTGATGGGTGCGCCGGTGGATTTGTTCGCGGCTCTTGGATTTGTTGCGATCTTCGCGGGAGCGACCAATACGCCGCTCGCGTCCACACTGCTCGGCATGGAGCTTTTCGGCGCGGGCAACGGGCTTTATCTGGCGACGGCCTGCGTCATCGCCTACCGCTTCAGCGGCCACAGCGGCATCTACGCGTCCCAGCGGCTCGCGGTTCCCAAGTTCAGGACTTGGGAAACCGACAAGTGACTTGCCAAGGCCCGTCCCGGAGCGTAACCCAAGGCCACGCCCCGGTAGTTCAATGGATAGAACGGAGGTTTCCTAAACCTTAAATATGGGTTCGATTCCCGTCCGGGGCACCATGTCTTGTTGGTGCCCGCGGACTGGATTTCAAATGAAGCGGTTTCAGGCTCCGGCGATGGCGGCGCGCAGTGCCAGATAGATCTTGTCCTTTAGGGCGGCGCGCTCGTATTTCATTTTCTCGATTTCCTGATCGGAAATGGGCTGCTGGCGTTCCTCAAGATTGCGGATCTCGTCGTCGATGTGGTCGTGTTTGGCCACGAGTTCGTCGAACTGCTTGTCGGACCGGCGGAGCGAATCGATCATGCGCATGTATTCGGGGAACTCGTGGACGATGTCGTGATGTTCTGAGAGCATGGTTGGGGTTTTCTACGTTGGTTTTGATGGATGCTCGAAGTTGAAGCCCGTTGTCTCGGCAAATCCAGAGAAAAGTCCCATGGTAGCAGAAAATGCCTAGCAGATGATAAGCGGCTGGCAGCTCACTTGAGCGCGGGTTCCGGGGCGGGTTTTCCGGTGAGGGCGGTGACGACGGTCTTGGCCATTTCCCCGGCTCCTTCGGTGTTCGGGTGGACGCGGTCGGGCAGCAGGTGGGGCTTGTCCGCGAGCGCGGCGTGCATGTCGATGACGCCGAGTTTCATCTCAGCGGCCATGGCGTCGAGGCGTTTGATTTCCTCCTTCACGGCGGTTTCGTTGATGCCGAAATTTCCGGGCTCCGGCACGGGGCAGGGGCGGCAGACGTAAACGCGCGGTTTGCTTTCGAGGGCTTGGAAGGATTTGACGAGTTCCTTGTAGTCCGGGATGAACTCGGCTTCGAATTTCCAGTTCTGCGGTTTGCTGTCGTTGGTGCCGAGCATGATGACGACGACGTCCGGCTTGAACGCGAGCGCGTCCTGATAGGCTTTTTCGTTCCAATACGGGTGATCACCTTTCTTGAGCAGGGTGCGGCCGCCGACGCCGAAGTTTCCGACTTTCCAGGACGCGCCGAGCATTTCCTGAAGCTGGGAGGGGTAGGACTTTCCCTGCGCCGCGCCGGCTCCCTGGGTGATGCTATCGCCGATGCAGGCGACCCGCACCGGTTCCCTGAAATCGGCGGGTTTGATGGGTGCCATTGGGTCCGCAGCGAGGGCGGAAAGGTGGATGAGGCCGACGAGCGAGGTGATTCGAAGGATGGATTTTGGATTCATGACGTTGGATCCATCCAACAGCGCGAATTGCCCGCCGTAAATGCCGCAAACGGGGAGAATGGCGGCGGCTATCCGTTTTTGAGGACGATCCGGTGCCTAGCCTTTCCTGCGCGGAGATGATCGAGGGCGGTGTTCACCTCGTGCATGGGAAACGTTTCGATGACCGGCGCGATCTGATGACGGGCGCAGAAATCCAGCATCGTGGCCACCGTCGCCGGCGATCCGAGCGGAGAGCCGGAAACGGATTTCCTGCCGCCTATCAGCGCGAAGGCGGGGACCGGAACGGGTTCCAGCACCGCGCCGACGAAGTGGAGGCGGCCGTTCGGGGCGAGTGCGCCGAGGTAGGCGTTCCAATCCAGGGCGACGTTGGCGGTGACGAGGATGAAATCGAGCGAGCCGGCGAGTCTCGCGATCGCGGCGCTGTCGCGGCTGGAAACGACGTGGTGCGCGCCGAGTTTGAGCGCCTCGTCGGCCTTCGCGGGGTTGGAGCTGAAGGCGGTGACTTCGCAGCCCCACTTGTTGAGGAACTGGAGGGCCAGGTGACCGAGCCCGCCGATGCCGACCACGCCGACGCGGTCCGTGGGTTTGACTCCGAAATCAGTGATTGGAGCGAAAACGGTGATGCCACCGCAGAAAAGCGGTCCCGCGCTGGCGGGGTCGAGGGTTTCGGGAAGCTTGATCGCCCATTGCCAGTTGGCGCG
>DAISZP010000243.1:0-8464 GCA_036824745.1 Luteolibacter sp. | reverse complement strand
TGAGTGGTTCGTGAACCAGGCGGAATTCAACGGCATCGGCAAGTCGATGATCGAAGCCGCCGAACGCGACGGCCTCCTCAAGCCCGGCGGACTCATCATCGAGCCCACCTCCGGAAACACCGGCATCGCGCTCGCCTTCATCGCCCGCGCCAAGGGCTACCGCTGCATCCTCACCATGCCTGAGAGCATGTCGATCGAGCGCCGCGTCCTGCTTCGCCTGTTAGGAGCCGAGATCGTGCTCACGCCGCGCGCCCGCGGCATGAACGGTGCCATCGCCAAGGCGAAACAACTCCTTGAGGAAACCCCCGGCGCGTTTGGTCCCGGCCAGTTCGAGAATCCCGCCAATCCGCAGGCCCACCGCGAAACGACCGCCGAGGAGATCTGGGCGGCCACCGAAGGCAACATAGACGCCTTCGTCGCAGGTGTCGGCACCGGCGGCACGATCACCGGCGTTTCGGAAGTCATCAAGTCCCGCAAGGCGATCAAAACCTTCGCCGTGGAACCCGTCGGCAGCCCCGTCATCACCCAGGCCAAGGCCGGCGAGGAACTCAAGCCCGGTCCGCACATGATCCAAGGCATCGGCGCGGGTTTCATCCCGAAGAACCTGAACCTCGACATCGTGGACAGCGTCATCCTGGTCTCCAACGAGGACGCATTCGCCACCGCCCAAGCGCTGGCCCAGCTCGAAGGTCTTCCCGCCGGCATCTCCACCGGTGCGAACGTGTTCGCCGCCATGCAGGTCGCCAAACTCCCCGAGTTCAAAGGCAAGCGAATCGTCACCGTCGGTTGCTCGTCCACCGAGCGTTACCTCTCCACGCCGCTGGCCGAGAAGGTCCGCGAGGAGGTTTCCAATCTTCCAGTGCACGAGATCTAACCGTAACGGCGGTTCGCAACCGCCATGCCCCCTCATCAATCCAGCGGACGGTCTCCGGACCGTCCGCTTTTTTTGCATTTGGATCTCACAACGAAACTTCGCGCGCCGAACATCCTGGCGAAATCCATTCGGATTTCAAACCCTCTTGATTCACACCGAGTTCCTGCGGAGATGGTCCCACCCATTCGGATTTTCTAGCAGAAATTGTGAAGACGCGCTTTCCGAAATCCACCTCCAACATGGTGAATACGGAGTCCTTGTATGGCGCGGTGCAGGAAATGTGAGGATGATCGAGGTTCGTCTTCTCGTCGTAACGATCATGCCGGTATTTCGAACCAAGCCAGTAGTAGGACGCCGAGTTGATGTGGATGTAGGGAATGCCCTCGATCACACGCATCAGGTCGAGGTGCCAGTGGCCGTTCAAACACGCCGCCACTTTCCGGCTTCCATCGCCGTGTTTCGCGGACTCGATGACCTCGCGCACCTTGGCCTGGGACTTGATGCAATTGGGGCGTTCGAGGCTTTGATGGGAGAAGATGAATACCGGCAGGTCTGTCTTTGTTAGATCGGCTTCCAGCCATTCGATCTGGTCATCGGCGATGTGACTCGGGTATCCGCTCTTGTGTCCGGGCGGTTTGTCGTTTCCATCGAGGATCACACAGTGGATGCCTCCGATGTCGAACGAATAGAAGCGACCGGGCATCCGGTGCCAGGCGACCACCTGCTCGCGGGTGAAACCTCCGTCCGTGTCGTGGTTGCCGATGACGTGATGGGTTTGTCCCGGGTAGGAGCTGAAGACGTCGGCGAAGGCGCGGTTCTCCGGCTTTGGCTGGCAGAAATCGCCGAGTTCGATCAGGGGGTCCGCCTTCCATGCCTTCGCTTGATCCACAAAGGCCTGCAAACGCGCGGGCCCGTCGTGCATGATGTCCTGATGGACGTCCGCGATCAGGCCGATGCGCAGCCTGCCCTTGCCATCCGCCGCACCAAGGGGCAGGGGAAACGAAACGGTGGCACCAGCGGCTAACAGGCTGGTCTGTTTGATGAATTCGCGGCGTTGCATGGTCATCAGGATTTCGTGTCGAACTCGGGAAACGATGGCCGGAGATCAAGCGGATCCCCGTTGTGTTTTTGAAGCTCCAGCAGTTTGTGGAACAAGTGTTTCTTGTCCGTCATCCGATCCGTCAGCTCGCACATTTCAAGCGGGTCGTTTTCCAGATCGAAGAGCAACGCGGTCTTGTCCGCCGGATAGAGGATCAGCTTGAGGTTTCCATCGATCACGGCGCGCTGGCGGTCCGGTGCGTAGGCGGCGTAGATCGTCTGGTGCTGGAATTCCCGCTCGCCGCGGATCAGCGGGAGCACGCTTTTGAAATCGAGGTCCCTGGAATCCGCACCGGCTATGTCCAGCGCGGTGATCATGGCGTCCTGCAGGTAGATCCTTGTGGCAAGACGATGGTTTTTCGGAATCCCCGGGCCGCGCAGGATGAAGGGCGTCCTTAGGCTGTGTTCATACAGGTTCTGTTTCCCTAACAAACCATGTCTGCCGAGCGCCAGCCCGTGATCGGAGGTGAGAATGACGAAGGTGTTTTCCGAAACTCCAGTCTGATCGAGCGCGTCGAGGATGCGGCCGATCTGGACATCGAGATGCGTCACCATCGCCTGATATTCGCGGCGGTGGGTTTTCACGGCGAAGGGCGTGCGCGGATAGGGAGCGAGGTTTTCGTCGCGCATGCCATTCGGTCCCTTCGGCCCCAGCCCCATCGCATCGACGTGGGGATTCTCCGGCATAAAGTTTTCCGGAACGGGAACCCTCTCTAACGGATATTTGTCGATGAACTCCCGCGGGGATTGTCTCGGATCGTGCGGGGCGTTGAACGCCACATACATGAAAAACGGTTTTTCCGAAGCGGCTGCATTCCGGATGGATGCAGTGGCGTCTTCCGCGATTACTTCGGACCAATGTTTCCCGCCGCTCCAGTATCCGCCGTTCCGGGTGTCCCAAGGTTTCCAGACGTCCTCGTTTCCCTCGACCGGACGTTGATAGGCGGACTTCACCGTCGGGGCCATGCCGGGTCTGAGGTGAATCACATGATCGAAGAGTTGTTCGGACGGAGCCTCGACGTGCCACTTGCCGAAGAGGAAGGTTTCGTATCCCGCGTCGTGCATGCGCTGGGACCAGAAGCGCTTGGTTTCAACCAGATCCTTGAACCGGTTCTTCTCCGCATCCCGGCAATACCAAAGGAATCTTCCGGTATTGAGCATCGACCGGCTGGCGACACAAACCGCGCCGTGCCATGCGCCCGGGTTGTAGCAGTGGGTGAAACTCGTCCCTTCACAGAACAAGCGGTCCATGTTCGGCGTCTGGATCACCGAGGAATCGACACCCCAGACCTTGGCGGCGGCGATCGTGTCCACCGCTTGATCGTCGGTCAGGATCAGAACGACGTTGGGTTTCTTCGGCTCATCCGCGCAGAGCGTTGAGGAAACGAGAACCGCAATCAGGAAAACCAATCGTCTGACAAAAAACATCGGCGTTGGGATACGCCGGGTTTCAGTCGTTCCATTCAGTCGAAGTCACCGGCTGGCGATGACTTCCGCGGTGAAGCCCTTGAGGTAGCCGGTTTCCGGAATCGTCACCAGAATCGGGTGGTCCGGGCGCTGTCCGTGTTCGCGGACGAGGCGCAGGGATTTCTTCGCGTCCACCGAGGCCTCGGAGAGGTTTTCAAGGAACAATTCGCGGCTCGCGTGGTGGGAGCAGCAGAAGGTGGAAAGCAGGCCGCCCTTGTCTAGCAGCTTCAGCGAGCGCAGGTGGATCTCCTTGTAGCCGCGCATGGCGTCCATGAGCGTCTTCTTGTTGCGGGTGAAACTCGGCGGATCGAGGATGATGAGATCGTATTCCGGCTCCGCGTGTTTGAGGAAATCGAAGACGTTGTGTTCGAGCACTTCGATGTCGAGTCCGTTGCGCTCGGCATTCTTTCTAGCAGCTTCACAGGCGCTTGCGGAAACGTCCACCGCGGTCACCTTGGCCGCGCCGGCCTTGGCACAGGCGAGGGCGAAGCCGCCTTGGTTGGTGAAACAATCGAGCACGCGCTTGCCCGCCGCCAACCGCGCGACCTCGGCGTGCGACTGGAGCTGGTCGAGATAAAGCCCGGTCTTCTGTCCGTCGAAGAGATCCACCTCGAAATCCAGATCGTTCGCCCTAACCACAAACGGACCGGGGTTCTCGCCGTAGAGCATCTCGATGCCGGGTTCCATGCCCTCCGCTTTGCGGGAAGGGGAGTCGTTTCTCAGAACGATGGATTTCGGCGAGAGGAGTTCCACCAGCGCGTCGCGGATCAGCTCCTTGCGCAGGTCCATCGCGAGCGTGAGCGTCTGGACGGTTAGATGATCGCCGTAGCGGTCCACGATCAGGCCCGGCATGCCATCCGACTCGCTCCAGACCAAACGGCACACCGTTTCATCGACCTCGATGCGCTGGCGATATTCCATCGCCTGGCGGATGCGGCGGATGAAGAAATCCCGGTCCAGGTCCTGCTTCCGGCGGGAAAACCTCCGCGCCACGATCTGCGACTGCGGATTGTAGATCGCCGAGCCGAGCGGACGATCGCGGAAATCCTTGAGCGACACCACATCACCAGGCTGGGGATTGCCGAAGGATTTTTTGATCTCGGTGGCATACACCCACTCGAGAACGTGGAAAATGCGTGCGCGCGGGGCGATGATGAGGCCTGCCATGGGGCGGGAATGTGGTGTCGGAATCGTCACCTTGTCGAACCCGAAATGAAGCGACTCCGCGGATCAGGCGGTGTTTGATGACTCCGTCTCATCGGTCAAAAATATTCAAAGATCGCGCACCGTTTCCGCGTTTGCGGTTTTCAAGTTTATCCACTTGCGGAACGCCGGAGAGCGGGCACATTGCGCGCGGCCCTCCCGGTTCCCACAAGAAACCACCATCTAACATGAATACACAATCGGGACTCGCTCCCGCAGTCGTTGAGCAGCCGGCACGAGGATCCACCATCCGCCTCACCATGGGCGGGCTCATTGGATTGTGCGCGTCGCTCGTGGCCACCTCAGTGGGAGTGACCCATTTTCTGGAAAACCGCAACGCCGCGGCCCGGTCGGCAACCGCATCCGCGGCGGCTCCGGCCGTGGCTGTGGAGTCCACCACGAAGTCCGCTCCCGCGCCGTGGGGCACTCTGGTGACGATGGACGTGGATATCCAGCAGCCCGAGGAATACGTGTCCTTCGATACCACGGCCGAGTCCGGCAGCGCGTGGGTGTTTCCCGGCCAGTCGCTCGGCCAGGTGAAGGAGGCCTTGAAGACCGCCGGACTGAGCGAGGAGCAGGTGGCTTCCGCGACGGTTGCCGGAAAGGTGAGCGATCAATCCGACGGAGTGACCTTGAAACCGGATGAAGAGCTCCTGTTTTCACTCAAGCCCGACGTGCGCGTCCGGCTTTACAATGTCCTCGCGAAGTGGCCGCAGAATAAGTTCATGAATTCTCCGTATCATCTTCCCGGAAACTTCGAGGAGATGGCGAAACGGAGCGGCGTTTCGGACGAGATCGTCGCCATGGTGGGGAAACTCACCTATCAGAATTGCGGCATCAAGTTCTTCAGCGATCCGGAGTTGGTGCTTTCCAAGATCCAGTCCAAGGACGAACAACTCCTCCTGCTCAAGGCCCTGACCTATCAGACCGCGGTGCTCGCCAGGCTGCATTTGGACAAGGATTCCGACCTCGACAAAATCGTCGGCTACTGGGGCTCCGTTCCCGGCGTCCGCGCCAAGGACGTGCGGCCGCTGCTCGAATCCGTCTCGCGCACGGCCGGCGGCGGCACCATAAGCCTGCTTTACCTGCTGCCGAAGTTCGCCCGCGAGCGACTCTACACCTTCCCGATGCCCACCCAGACAGGGGACACCAAGATGGACTGCCACTGGACGGCTCTGAATTTCCTCAACGATGAACCGGACGACCGCCTGCAGGACAGCGCCTTCGCCAGCCAATACATCAAGGACAAGTTCTACCAGATCGGCAAGCCCTCGCAGCCCGGCGACGTGCTCTTCATCCTCGATGCCGAGGGCGGCGTGATTCACTCCGCCGTTTACATCGCGGACGACATCGTGTTCACCAAAAACGGCGTGAACTACGCCCAGCCCTGGATTCTCATGAGAACCAAGGACCTGATGGACGTTTACACCCGCGATCAGGCGCCGAAAGCCCTCTACTACCGCCGCAAGGACTCCTGATCCCCGACAAATCCAAGATTTCCACTTGATCCCCGGGGGGGAAGTCCCTAGCCAATTGCGCACCAACCATGGGCCAACAATCAAACAAAGTCATCAAACGTCGCCGCCGCGCCACCTATTTGCAGCGCAAGAAGGATCAAGCGAAACTCGGCGGCATCGTCCGCAAACCCTCCGCCAAGAAGGAAGCCGCTCCGGCGAAGAAGGCCCCGGCCAAGAAAGCCGCCGCTAAAAAGGCTCCCGCCAAGAAGGCCGCCAAGGTTTCTGAAGCCACCGAAGCCGTGACCGAGGCCACCGAGGCCGTGGAAACCGCCGCTCCGGAAGCCACCGAGGCCGCCGAAGGTTGATCGGACCCACCCCGAAGCATTTCAAAACGGACCGCTTGGAAACAGGCGGTCCTTTTTTGTTTCAAGGTTTCGGCACCTTGATCGGCTTCAGATCCATCTCCTTGAACGCCGGGCTGTCCGGAGCCGTCAGCGTGCGGGTCTCCGGATCCCAGCGGTAGGGCAGGCCGTAAACCGGATCGTTCGGCACGGCTTGCCCCTGCAAAATGGCGAAGGCGGCCTGGGTCATGGCGGTGGCGGATTGCGAACGATCCCAGCCTTTGCGCCAAGCCCTTGCGCCCACCCAGAGCATTTCCATGGTCTCACGGCTCTGGCGGGAAAGGTGGCTCAAGTCCGGCGGACTCGGCTGAAGATCGATGTCCGGCAAGCGGGAAAGCGGCTGTCCGCGGTGAGTGTTGACGATTTCGACATAGGTCCCGCTGTAGGCATCCAGCAACGCCTCGGGATCGGACGGATATTTCGGATCTTCCGCGTCCGCGACGGGAGGAAACAACCAATACCGTCCGCACACATGCCACTCTCCGGTCATCAACCGTGCGAAGTCTTCGGGTTCTTTTGGAACCGGGTACACCAGGTTCTGCCACGCGGACACATCCATCGTTTCCGGCGGCAGCTGCGGCATGATCTCGGACAACACGTAATGCTGGGCATTCATGCGGACGAGAATCTGCACCGTGGCGGCGAGCAGTGTCGGCGTTTCCACCTCGCCGATGTGATCCGCCAGACCCACCGCTGCCTGCACCGAGGCCATCGCCCGGGCCACGTCGCCATCCTCCGCCGCCAGCCGCGCGTCCAGCAGCAAGGCATCCGAGCAGCCTTTGGCGAAGCGCGCCGGGATGAAAAAATACCGGTCCAGATCGATCCCATTCACCGAGCGCTCCGGCAGCAGACCGATGCCGCGGATTTCATCGAGGAAACTCAGTTGGGAATCCAGCCAGGTCCGCGCCGTTTCCGCGTTCCAAGTCCCCGGATCGAACTTGGCGAGGCTGTCCGGGATCGGCAGCGTGGCGGAGTGGGGTTGGCCGGGTTTGTTGAAACGTTCCTGGAGTTCGAGAAACTTCAGGAACCCGTTGCGCTCCGGAGCCACCTTGCGCATTTCCACCGCCAGTTCCGGGTAGCGTTTGAGCAGTTGGCGGTAGATCGAATCCGCGAGTGCCTCGATGCGCCGCGCCTTCGCCTGATCCGCCGGGTCCTTGGAGCCTTTCAGCTCGAGGTAATGCGAGCCGAAAATCCGCTGCGGCCTTCTCCACGGATTCTTGTCCCAAGCCATCAGCTTCTCGAAGTTCTCCCCGAACCAATCCAGAGCCACCGCCCCGCCGGACGAAACCGCCACCGGCTCGGATCGTTGCCGCTCAAACTCAGGCCGCCTCTCGGGAAACTCCAAATCCCCCGGCACTTTCGGCCGCCGCATCGCCTCCAGCTCCGGCACGAGGCCGAAATACAGCGCGAACCCCACCGGCACCAAAACCGACAGGGTGATTTTGAACGACTTCGACGCCCGATAGTTCATGATGCCGAACAATCAACCTGTTTTCCTCCGCCCTGACAAGCCTGCGGACATCCCGGAGACCACCCGCTACCGAGGAATTGCCTTCCGGGACGTCCCGGAAGCCATTGGCGAGGGAGGAAATGCCTCCCGGGATCTCCCGGAGACCAGTATTGAAGATGAAACTGCCCCGCCGGATCTCCCGGAGACCAGTATTGAAGATGAAACTGCCCCGCCGGATGTCCCGGAGACCAGTATTGAAGATGAAACTGCCCCGCCGGATGTCCCGGAGACCAGTATTGAAGATGAAACTGCCCCGCCGGATGTCCCGGGGACCAGTATTGAGGATGACACTGCCTCGCCGGATATCCGGCGGAGCATTGCCAGATCTCCGACTGCCTTCCGGGATGTGGCCGGGCATTCGACCCACCGAAAGGGGATTCCAAACCAATCCCGTGGGGATGATGTCGACCCGAAAATGCGGACAGTTAGAAGAGGGCTTTTGATGGGGTCTGTT
>DAISZP010000242.1:0-8475 GCA_036824745.1 Luteolibacter sp. | reverse complement strand
GGATACTCGGATCCCACCAATCCTAACAGCGGTGTGCGGCGGATGATCTCCGGGTTCGTGCCGAGAAACGGTTCCTACGGAACCACCAATCTAACAACCACCGGCCGGACCACCCTCCCCGCCTGGGCGGCGGCGGTGCAGGGCCGCTCCGCCACCCTCGCCGCGAATCAATACGGGCCCGCGGTGAACACGACGTACACGCTCGGGCACTACATCGAGGACAATGACTTCCTAGGGGACCGGGGCTACACGCGGACGACGGGCTCCACCGTACGCGACTACGATCTGGATGTTTACAACGGCCGCAGCTGCGTGACTCCGGAGTTCCCCGGCGGCACCTACGCCTACTTCTCCACGCTCGATGCCTCGGGAAACCCGGCGTTTCCCTACAACATCGGCCGCCAATACTACGGCAGCCCCACCGGCGGCGCGGTGACATCCATCACGGAAACCGTGACCACCACCTTCCAGGGCGGGCCTAACAAAACCGAGGCCGGAGTCTCCGCGGCGAAGTCCGGAGCCAATGTGACCTACGTGTGGAGCGCGGTGGAAGGCGGCACCTACACGGTGCAGGCGTCATCCGATCTATCAGGCTGGACCAACGTCTCCACCACCGCCGTCGCCGCGGGCGGCAGCGCCTCGGTGACCGAGACGGGCGCGGCATCCTTCGGCAAACGTTTCTACCGCGCCGCGCGCACGGCTTTGGCGAGCTTCGACAGCACGGGCTTCAACTACACGCAGGGCGGGACCAGCGGCGGCTCCGCGGTGACGGCTCCGGGAGGCACGGTGACACGCGGCCAGACCTACACGGTCACGGTGAACATTCCGACCAACAACACTCCCCCCGCGCCACCGGCAAACTTCGCGGTGAACACGCTCACCGTCGGCGGCTCGGCCACGGGCGTGAGCGGCGCGGCGCATCCCTCGCAATACGTCGTCACCTTCACCTACGCCGTGCCCGCGGGCGCGAGCATCGGTGCGAAGGACATCGTGATGACCTTCACCGGCGCGCCTCCCACGCTCACCCTGAGCGGATACCTCACCGTGAACTGAGAACCATGCCTCGCGGATTCCATCCCGTGCTTTCCTGTCTGTGGCTGTTTCACGCGGCCGCCATGGCCGCGGACCTGCGCGTGGTGATCGACCACCGCGTGGAATCGATGACTGATGCGAATGGAACGAAGCTCGATCTCACGCGGCTGGACTACATCCTAACAGAAATCGCGCTCCAGCGCGGGGACGGCACCTGGATCGGCAAACCCGGCTGGGCCGCCTACGTCCACTACGGCTCGGACATGCCACGGGCAACCTTGCAACTGCGCGGGCTCCCAGCGGGAACCTACCGCGCCGTTTCGTTCTTCATCGGACCGGATCCCGCGACGGACAAGGGCGATCCCACGCGCCTGGCTCCGGACCATCCGCTGCATCCCAACGTGAACGGCCTGCACTGGGGCTGGAAAGGCGGCTACATCTTCATGGCGCTCGAAGGCCGGACGGGAGACGCGGGTTTCTCCCATCATCTCGCCGGAGACGGAAACCGGATGCGGATCTCGCTGCCGGCGGAGATCGACCTAACAAGCGATCAGGAGCTGCGCCTGCTCTTCGACTCGGACCGCGTCTATCAGGGCAGGCACGGCATCCGTGTGGAAAACACGGACCTCGGCACGCATTCGGGAAACGACGGAGGACTCGCGCGCCGCATCGCGGACCAAGTGGAGGCCGCGTGGTCGGTATCCGGCATCGGCCCGCTCCCCTCAGCCGGCGCGGAGGCCCCGAAGATTCCCGGCCAGCCGAAGGTCATCCACGGCACGCCCTATCAGTTCGAGGTGCCGCCGCGCTTTCCACTTCCCGCGCTGCCGCCGGACAATCCGCTGACCGTGGAGGGCATCGAGCTCGGGCGCAGGCTGTTTCATGAAACGCGGCTCTCGCGCACCTCCACACAGTCCTGCGTCTCCTGCCACGATCCCGCCTTCGCCTTCACCGATCATGGCAAACGCCTGAGCACCGGCGTGAATGCGATCCCGGGAACGCGAAACTCAATGCCGCTCGCCAACCTCGCGTGGAAGGACTCGTTCTTCTGGGACGGCCGGGCGAAGTCCCTGCGCGAGCAGGCCCTGATGCCGATCCAGGATCATGTGGAGATGGACGATTCGCTGGAGAATGTGGTCGCGAAACTTTCACAGGACACGATCTATCAGGACGCGTTCCACAAAGCCTTCGGATCCGCGGAGGTCAGCGCGCCGAAGATCGGCCTCGCGCTCGAACAGTTCTTGCTCACGCTGGTTTCCGGAGATTCCAAGTTCGACCGCGCCATGCGAGGCGAGGCGCGGCTGGACGAGGACGAGCAGCGCGGTTTCCAACTCTTCTTCACCGAGAGCGACCCGGGCCGCGGCATCCGCGGGGCGGATTGTTTCCACTGCCATGGAGGCGCGGATTTCAGCGACCACCGTTTCCACAACAACGGACTCGATGACGAAAGCGGCGCGGCGGACACGGGACGCATGAAGATCACCGGCCTCGCCACCGACCGGGCGGCCTTCGTGACGCCCAGCCTGCGCAACATCGCCCTAACAGCCCCCTACATGCACGACGGACGCTTCGCCACGCTGGAGGAAGTGATCGCCCACTACGCCGGCGGCGTGAAACGCAGCGCCACGCTGGATCCGAACCTCGCGAAACACGCGGGCGGCGGCGTGCCTCTGGACGTCGCGGACCAGCGGGCGCTGATCGCGTTTCTCAAGTCCCTGACGGACGAAAGTTCCGTGGACCGTTAGAGATTGGTGAGCGAGAGGGTGCCGGAGTAGCCGTCGCGGCGGGCCTTGCCGCGGATGGCTTTGGCGCTGACGCCCTTCATGGCCTCGACTTCGGCGTTCCACTTGGTGCCGTCCGAGAAGGTGCCGCTGGCCTTGCCGAGGAAGCGGATGCCGAACATGTCGGTGACCTTGCCGATGGAGCCTTTGACGGTGACGAGCTTGCCGGTTTGATAACTCTTGGCGGTGCCGGTGATCGCGCCGTCCCGGGTGATCTTGAAGCGCACCGGGCTGTAGAAACGCTTGTCGCCCAGCTTGTTCTCAAGCTCGGCGATGCCGTCATAATTTCCGGCGAAGATCTTTTTGGGATTGGCGGCGAGGGCCGGTGACGCAAGGAAGGCGGATGCGACGAGGACTGTGGTGATGGTTTGGAACATGGTGTGGGATGAGAACAAGGGTTCGAATTCATGATCCGCCAGCGAGCGGGGATTGGATCATGGAATCCGGTGATTTTTCCGTGAAGGATTGACTCGGGATGGGGCGGGAACGACCCTGCGGCCCGCATCGCCATGGACACTTCACCCGATTGGTTCGCTCCGCTTGTTTCGCTTCTTGGTCCGGAAAAAGTCACGATCTCCGCGGAAGTCATCGCCGCGCATTCCGGTGACAAATGGTCCGCGAGCCATCCGCCGGAGGTGGTGGTGTTCGCGGAAAACACGGCGGATGTTTCCGCGGTGATGAAGTTCGCGAGCGAACATGAGATCCCGGTGACGACACGCGGCGCGGGCATCGGCTATGTGGGCGGCTGTGTTCCCGTTAGAGGAGGCATCGCGCTCTCGGTGATGCGGATGAACCGGATCCTCGAAGTGGCACCGCAGGATGGCGTGGCGGTGGTGCAGCCGGGCGTGATCACCCGCGATTTGCAGGAGGCCGCGCGCGAGGTGGGCTGGGAGTATCCGCCGGACCCGGCATCGCTGAAGGAATGCTCGATCGGCGGCAACATCGCGACGAACGCTGGTGGGCCGCGTTGTTTGAAGTACGGCGTGACGCGCAGCTATGTGCTCGGCCTGGAAGTGGTGCTGGCGGACGGACGTGTGCTGCGCACAGGAGGGCGGCTGCACAAGAACAAGACGGGATTTGATCTGATCGGGCTGTTCACCGGCTCGGAAGGCATGCTCGGCGTGATCACGGAAGCGGCGCTGCGTTTGATCCCGAAACCCCCGTGCCGGATGATGCTGGCGGCGATTTTCCCCGAGTTCCCGATGGCGGCTGCGGCGGTGCAGGCGATCCTCAACGCCGGCCACCTTCCTTCCGCGCTGGAGATCACGGATTCGTTCACACTGGCCGCGGCGCGGAAAATGTTAGGCGGGGAAACGTTTCCGCCGGGAGACGCGCATCTCATCGTGGAGATCGACGGACGCCCGGCCGCCGTGATGGCTGAGCTGGAGGAACTCTATCAGCTCGTGGAATCGCTCGGAGCCACCTTCATCGAGCGCGCGCCGGACGAGCCGTCGTGCGAGCGGATCTGGAAGCTGCGGCGCGAGTTTTCCTATGCCCTGCGCGAGACGGGACTTCACAAGCTCAACGAGGACATCGTGGTGCCGCGCTCGAAGCTGGTGGAGCTCGTGGAGTTCGCGCAAGGACTCCAGCGGGACACCGGCATCCCGATCGCCTGCTTCGGCCATGCGGGTGATGGCAACATCCACACCAACCTGATGGTCGGCGATTATCAGGATCCGGCGGTGAAGGAGCACGCGGACCAGGCGCTGGACCTGCTGTTCAAATGGGTGCTCGCGAACCAAGGCGCGATCACCGGCGAGCACGGAGTGGGCTTGGCGAAGAAACGCTGGGTGAAGGACGCGCTCGGCGAGGTATCCTTCGATGTGCATCAAGCGATCAAACGCGCGCTGGATCCGGCGGACCGGCTGAATCCCGGGAAGTTTCTGGATTGAAATCGTGAGACTTTTCCGAACCACGCCATGGACTCCGGCCACGCGGCGCTTCATGATCCAATTGCAATGGAACCACTCATCCACAGTCTTGATGGTGCCGAATGGATGCGCCTTCTGGAAATCGTCGCCTCCAATCTCGGCAGCGAAGGCACTCCCGTCAGCTTGTGTCTGATCGGCTCCGCCGCATGTTTGTTCGGAGGAATGGATGGCCGAACATCACTCGATTTGGACGTTTGGCGGCCAGCCAGCGATTATGACCGTATCGAGCTTAAGTCCGCGATTGAGGCCGCGGGTATTCTATTCGACCCAAAATCGACACTTGAGCCGAATCGCCCGTATCTGCAATTGGTCGATCCGGGCCTTACCCAACTTGGATCATTCGAGCCGGTATTGATCGAGCGACTCGGTAGACTGCGGATTTTTCGCCCCCCTATTGAAAACCTCATCGCAGCCAAACTCATCCGTGCCGATGCCAAGGATCTCGGAGACATCCGATTCCTGATGGACGCCCACCGCCCTGATCCGCAAAAAATCCGCGGCATCGTAAAAACGCTGGAACAGGCGGCACGGGAGAGGGCGCTTGAAAATCTGATTTATCTCGATATCCTCCAGCCATGACTCCGCGGGAGGAAGAACTTGTTGCCAGGCTTTTGCTGGAACATCAGGAACTCATTGACGAATATTTCCGGGACAAACGGTGGGCGGAATTGCTCGCTCTGGTACGTTTCGCCCAAAAGGATGTTAGGCCTGATCTGGCAGCAAGCGATCCCGCGCTTTACCGAACCCTGCGTGAACAAATCACACGTTTCTTCCTTCGAGGAGGGGCCAGATTCTCCGCGGAGAAATTGGAACGACTGGTGGCATCCTGAAAGTGCCTCCGCGCTCGATCCGGCGGACCGGTTGAATCCGGGGAAGTTTCTGGATTGAGGAAATGTTTGCCGGATGGCGGAGGCTGGTTCAGGTTTTCATCGTTGGACGAGGGAATTTCCTCGAATGAATCCCCCGGATTTCCCGTTCAACAAGAACCCAAAGAGCGGGAGGCGCCATGAATGCTTCAATCACGCAATATTTCCTCAGTCCCATCGTCGCGGTGATCGCGGCAAGCGCGGGGCTGGTTTCCTTCGTCCCCCAAGTGCATGCGGAGGAGGCGAAAGTCGAGGTGCTCACGCGCGGGCCGGTACATGAGGCCTTCGCCGGGGCGGTGAGCTACGAGTCGAAACCCGGGATCGTGGTTTCCGCGAAGGTGCCGGAACCCATCGAGGAGATGCCGCCGGACGAACAACCTGAGGGCGACAACGTGACGTGGATTCCCGGTTACTGGGGATGGGACGATGAGCAGAACCGGTTCATCTGGGTGAGCGGCGTGTGGCGCAACGTGCCTCCCGGCCGCGAGTGGGTGCCGGGTTACTGGAACGATCTGGGTGACGGGAAATCCCAATGGGTTTCCGGATACTGGGCGGAGAGTGCGAAAAAGGAGATCGCCTACGCGCCCACCGCGCCGCCGGTGAACATCGACACCGGCCCGAACATCGAGGCACCGTCATCGGATCACTCGTGGATTCCGGGATACTGGTATTGGACGGACACGCGCTATGTCTGGAGGCCGGGATACTGGCTGCCCTTCGGCGCGAACTGGACGTGGGTGCCGCCGTGTTACAACTGGACGCCCTGCGGTTATGCCTACGTGAGCGGATACTGGGACTATGCCATCGCGCGGCGCGGCGTGTTGTTCGCTCCGGTGTGTTTCAGCGGCGGCTACTACAGCGCGGGCTGGTCCTACTGCCCCTCGGTTGCGGTTTCTCTAACGGTTTTCAGCGACCACCTTTTCTATCGCCCCTGGTACGGCCACTATTACTTCGGCGACTACTACTCGCCCTACTACCGGAACTGCGGTTACTACGCGTCCTTCGGCTGGACCTCGGGCCGCTACGGGTACGATCCGGTTTACTGCCACAACCGCTGGGTGAACCGCGGCAATCCGAGTTGGGAAAAGGGCGTGTATGGCGACTTCGAATACTTCCGCGATCATGAAAACGCCCGGCCCGCGCGCAATTTCGCGGACATGCAGAAGGGGCGCACCGACCAGTTCGGAAACGGCCGCAAGAACCAATACGTCTCCAGCCTGTCGGGATATGCGAAACAGGAAGGTGGAAACCGTTTCCGCAAGGTGGACGAGAAGCGCCGCGAGGAGTTCGCATCGAAGGGCAAGGAGATGCGCAAGTTCGGCCAGGAGCGCCGCCAGATCGAAACCCGCAGGGAGGAAACCCGGGGCGGCTCTAACAAGATCGCGCGCAACGAGAGCTTCAACCCCTCCCCCATCCGCGGCCGGGAAGTCGGCAAACTCGGAACGAACGACACGCCGCCCGCCCGCCGCACCGGCAGCGTCAATCCGCCGTCGGGTCTCCGGCCGCAGGTATCCAGAGGATCGGTGTCCGGACCCGTGGGTCTGACGGACCGCCGGCGCACGCAACAAGCCTTCGATGGCATGTCGCGCTCTAACAAAGTGGTGCCGGCCCCGAGGCAGGAACAGATCGCACCGAACCGCAACAGGCAGACGGCGCAGGTTCCCCGTCAAAGTTATCCCGGCACTTCCAACGGCGTGAGAACCACTCCCAAACCGCAGGTCCTGCCCCGCGTGCGCCCGCAGTATCAGCCGGGCAGCAACAGCGGATACCGTCCGTCTAACAACTACCGCCCGCAGGTGAGGCCGTCCGCCCCGAGTCCCCGCACGCAAATCCGGCCTTCCACGCCATCCACCCGCGGTTTCAGCGGCGGCACGCGTTCCCCATCATCCAGCGGATACTCCACGCAGGGGAAATCCGGCGGCGGATCAGGCAGGGGCGGGAGAAACCGGTGAGAGGCCGCAGGCTCTCCTCTCACCTCCTCCCCAAGGGTATCGCGACCACTTGATGGCCGTCCTGATAGACAATACTCCCGGGAGAGCGTGTCGAAATCACGTCGATGAAAATGTCCTGCTCCTCAAGGAAGGCTTTCAGGTTCCACACGCGATCAATCATCTTGCTGCCTTCCTTGAACCAACTGATGGCCCTGCGGTTCTTCGGGTCCTTCAAGCAGGCCGGAATTTTCAGATGCTCGTTGAAGTAGTTCAGATACCCGCGAAGCCAGTTTTCGTCGGCGATTGAAATCCGGTTGCTGTCCCTCAGGTGAGCGGCCGCAACCAGGATTCCGGTCGGTCTGCCGGACTGTGCATCGGGAATCTTGGTTTGAAAGCGCAGATACATCTGAATTTGAAATCCTTTCCTCCGGAAGGGTCACACGACTTTTGAATGGATGAACCATGCGGAACAAACCGACCAGGTGAAGAAAGCGGCAAGTAACGCAAGGACCACCAGACCTGATAGAATGGTGGTTCGCTTCGACGCCCACCAGCAACGGGACCGCTCGCCAAGGATGGAAAGAATCATCCAGGCGAATGGGATCGGAATCAAAAACCACCCGTAAGTCCCGAGCGGTCGCAGGAACCTCAGTGGATCCGGATAAAGATCGGGAGCCAACACGTTTTCGAGTCCCGCGATCGCGGTCCTCACCGACCAGTTGCCCACGAGGATGACCAGAATTCGTACCAACCCGAGGATGGTATGCGGACGATATTCCATGGATCGTCACACTTTGGATGATTCCGAACAACCGAGTGTTTTACGGAGGTGAAAATGGGTATGCCCCGGAGGGAAACCCGGAAGTTCGGCGAAGACGTGATAGCCGACGTGTTCGTAGAAGGCGCGTGCCTGGAAATCAAAGGTCCCGAGCCACGA
>DAISZP010000241.1:0-8495 GCA_036824745.1 Luteolibacter sp. | reverse complement strand
GGTGGTGGTGGTGAGCACCTTTTGTCCATCGATATGGATTTTAACCCCCGCGGCGGTGCTGCTGCCGTCATAGGTGAACACGACGTGATGCCAGCTTCCGTTCAGCACGTTGACATTCGCGTTCACTTGGATCGCGTTCGCCGGATAGTCGTTGTTGATGTGGACGGCGAGGCTGTTGCCGGGCGCTCCTTCGAGCGTGGAGCCGACATGGAGCTCCCAGCCCTTGTTGCCGGTGTCCGCATCCATGTCACCGAGGATCGCGCTGTCCTGTGGATTGCCCTTGATCCAGGCGCTGGCGGAAAACGCCATGTTTCTCTCGAAAACCAGATTACTACCGCCTTCCAGCCAACGGGTTCCGTCAAGGTTCGCCGCCGCGTTGCTGCGGGGCACCACGGTGGTGCTCAAATAATCCGCCGTGCCTCCCCATGCCACAGGGAAATCCTCCATCTCATCCGCGGTTGAAGAATCGATTTTCCACAATGCGAAAAGCCCGGCGTTCGCGCTCAGAGGCAGAATCCCGGCTAGCAGGATGATTGATCGGAGGTTCATGAAAATACGAACTTGTGTCCGCTGGTTAGAAAACTTGCATCTCATGAGACCCGCAAGCGCATTCCGGTCTCATCGCGATGAACCAGCGCACACGGCGATGTGTTTTTGGACTTTCCCATCCCGCGGACCGGTTGTTTTCTCCGGCAGGGCCGCGTTGTCCGCCTTGAAACCACACATGATTGCCAAACGAGTCATCTTCGAAGGCCGCGTCCAGGGCGTGGGGTTCCGCTATACGGTCAAGGACCTCGCACGCGGCTTCGAGGTTTGCGGCTGGGTGAATAACCTGCCGGACGGCACCGTGGAGCTCCAGGTGTCGGGAGAGCCGGACGAGGTCGCGGATTTCATCCATGAAATCGCCGTGGAATCCCAACTGGCGGCGAACATCCGGAACCACTACGTGGAAACCATCGCTCCGCTGGTGGGATGCACGGGGTTCCGGATCGAGAGATGAATTTTCCGGCGGGCGTCGCTTTCCGTTGGAGAAATTGCCCGTTGCCTCGCGCGGCGGGCCGCTCATAGATTCCTCCCGCCGATGGCAGAGAACGTTCCAGCAGTCGAAATCCGGAATCTGGTGAAGGAGTTCAAGACTTCCTTCCGCCGCCAGCCTTTGCGGGCCGTGGATGAGGTTTCCATCACGATCCAGGCGGGCGAGGTGTATGGGTTGATCGGGCCTAACGGATCCGGCAAGTCCACGACGATGAAGGCGCTGCTCGGTCTGGTGGCTCCGACCTCCGGGCACTGCGCGATTTTCGGCAAGGATTCGCTCAAGGTGGACTCGCGGAACGACGTCGGCTTCCTGCCGGAGAATCCTTATTTCTACAAACATCTGACCGGTGCGGAAACCCTGCGTTTCTACGGCAAGCTCTGCGGACTCGGCGGAAAGCTGCTCGATGAGCGCGTGAACGAGTTGCTCGCCTTGGTGGATCTCGAAAACGCCCGCGACCGCCGGATCGGCGGATATTCGAAGGGCATGCTCCAGCGCATCGGCCTGGCGCAGGCGCTCATCCAGGAACCGCGGCTGGTGATTCTGGACGAACCCACCGCCGGGGTGGATCCCGTGGGCTCGCGGCAGATCCGCGATCTGATCCTCAAGCTCCGCGAGCGGGGAATCACGGTGTTCCTCTGCTCGCATTTGTTAGAGCAGGTGCAGGAGGTTTGCGATCATGTGGGCATCATTTTCCGCGGCAAGATGATCCGCGAGGGCCGCTTGGAGGAACTCATCGCCATCGAGGACCAGACGGAGATCGTATTGAAGGATTGCAACCCGGAGCTGCTTGCGAAGATCCAGGCGCTGGTGGGCGAAAGCGGGGGCGCCTCGTTCATCCGTTCCGGCAAGCCGCGCACGACGCTGGAACGCCTGTTCCTCCGTGAAATCAGCGAAGAAGAATCATGAGCACTCCCGTTTCCTCACCCGGCAAGGGATCGCACATCGGACGGACCCTGACGATCTGCATGCACACCTTCACCCAGTTGGTGCGCATGAAGGTGTTTTACTTCCTCGCCATCTTCGCGGTGATCCTCATCGCCAGCAATTTCTTCGATCTTCCCCAGCACAACGGCCCTGAGTCCAACGGCTCGGAAGTCCTCGGCCTGATCAAGAGTTGGTCGCTGGGGGCGATGACCTTGTTTTCCGTGGTGCTCTCCGTGGTGGCCACCGCGCTGCTGCTGCCGAAGGATGTGGAGGACCGCACGCTCTACACGATCCTCGCCAAGCCGGTGCCGCGCATCAACTACCTCGCGGGAAAATTGTTAGGCGTGCTGCTGCTGGTGTTCGTTTCACTGGCCTTGATGGACCTGCTGATGACGGGCCTGCTCCAGGTGCGGACCTCGATGGTTCTATCGGACCAACTGGCGGCCGCGAGGCACCTTGGCTGGAACGAGGCCGCCATCAAGTCGCTGGAATCCGAGATCCTGGAAAGCGGTCCCAACTGGTCGCTGCAGGGCGCGGTGCTCGCGGTATTCGTCCGTTCCGCCGTGATGGCATCTCTCGCGCTGCTGATCTCCACGTTTTCCTCCAGTACGATCTTCACCACGGTGGTGAGTTTCCTGATGTATTTCATCGGCCACTTCCAGGCAGATGCCCGGGAATTCTACATGCACGGCGGCGAGGCCGGGACGACGACCGTCGCGAAACTGGTCTCCCTGCTGGTGTCCATGGTGTTCCCGGATTTCCAGCTATTCAACGTGATCGACGCGGTCATCGAAGGGCAGTCGATCCCCGCCATCGCGATGGTGAAACTGCTGGCGGTCGGGGTTTACTACGCCTTGTTCTTCACCATCGCTTCCTGGTTCGTCTTCGCCGACAAGGAGTTCTAACATGCAACGCTGGCGCAAACCCCTGATCGTCCTGATCGCACTGCTCGGATTCGGCGCGCTTCGCATGCCATTCGAAGAGGGTCTGAGCCGGGAGCTGCGCGAGGCGAAACTTCTGCCGGAGAATGTCTCGATCGATACGCGGGACCGCATCGGCCAGACCGGCTCCGCGGTGGCGCTAGGCGGGCTGCGCACGCTGGTGGCGACGTTTCTGAACCTGCGCGCGTTCACATTTTACACCCGCGACAATTGGACCAAGGTCGCGGAAACCTTCGACATGATCGTCGATCTCGCGCCAAAGACGGTCTATTACTGGGACAGCGGATCGTGGAACCAATACAGCAACGCGGCGTCCTATTACCTGAACCGCTCGAATCTCCCGGGGCTGCGCCGCCGAGAGGCCTGGAGGCAGTCCATCCAGCGCGGCAGGCAGTTTCTCGAACGCGGCATCCGCAATAACCCGGACAGCGCCGACTTGAACGCGAGTCTCGGCTCGTTGTTGATGAGTCCGTTCAAGATCCAGGCGTTTCCGAGCCGGTCCCAGACTTTTCTCGATGCCGCGGACGCCTACCAAAGGGCGATCGATACGGGCCGCGCGAAGGGGTTCACCCGGCGGTCCTACGTTTACGCGCTTTCAAGAGTGCCCGGAAAGGAAGGGGAAACCCTGGCGAAAATCCGGGAACTCTACGACGAGTCTCCCAAGAACCGTGCCCCCACGCTGGTGATCCTGATGTTCGTGCTCGAGGCGCATCAGAACCCGTCGATGGATCTGACCAAGCGCGCATTGGAATTGTTCGGCACTCCGGAGCGGGCCTACGAGTCGCTTTCCATCCACTGGACGCGGACGAGCGAGGGCTATCCGGTTTACGGAATCGCCGAGACCCTCCAATCCTTGGAGAAGATTCTCAAAATTCCCGCGGAGGAGAGCGTGTTCAAGAAATCGCCCCCGCCTGCATGGAACGCTGAGCGTTATTTCAACGATTAGCGCCCCGGTTTCGTCTCGACAGCGGTAAGGGTGATGCCGATCATTGGCCGAAGTCATTCCCCGTTTCTCCATGCGGATCGCTCTTTTCGGTGACATACATGCCAATTTGGAAGCCCTCGAGGCCGTTCTTGCGGATGCCGCGAATCAAGGTGTCACCGATTACGTCTGCATGGGCGATATCGTCGGATACAACGCGGATCCCGCCGCCTGCCTTGAGCGCGTGCGGGCCATGGACTGCCCCACCGTGAAGGGAAACCACGACGAGGACGCCTCCGGTTCCCATTCGCTAGACAGCATGAACCCGGTGGCCGCCGCCGCGCTCGAATGGACCCGCCAGCAGCTCAGCGACGAGCAGCGCGTCTGGCTCAGCAAACTGCGGATGGTCCGCCAGGTTTCCGACTTCACCGTGGTTCACAGCACGCTCGACCAGCCGGCCCACTGGAACTACGTGACGAACCGCTTCGACGCGATGTCGAATTTTTCCTATCAGTTCACCCAGGTCTGCTTCCACGGCCACACCCACGTGCCGCGGGTCTATGTGAAAAGCGACCGGGTGCAGGAAGTGCCCGCCGAGTCGGTGGCCATCGAGGATGGATCCAAGTATTTCATCAACGTCGGCTCCGTCGGCCAGCCGCGCGATGGTGATTGGCGCGGTTGTTACGCGATCTTCGATCTCGATCACAAGGTGGTCGTCTTCCGTCGCGTCGAGTATGACATCGCGAAGACGCAGGAGAAAATCCTCGCGGCCGGCCTGCCGCAGATGCTCGCCGAGCGGATCGCCGAAGGCAGATGACGGGCGGCGGATTTCACCGCGCCTTCATCCGCGTTTCATGAACGGGTGGAACCCTCCGCTTCATGGAAACTTCGATTCCGCGGAAATCCCCGCGTGTCCTCAGCCGCCGCGGCGCGCTCAGACTCATCGCCGCAGGCATGGCCGGTTCCTTCGCCCACGCCCGGTGGGTGGAGCCATCCCTGCTCTCCATCACACGGCGTGAAATCCGGTGCCGCCAGCTCCCTCCCGCGCTCGATGGCCTGCGCGTGGGGCTGATGGCGGACTTTCATTTCCACCCTGGCACTGATGACGAGGTGGTCCAGGCCGCGGTGAGCCAGGTGAACCGGGAAAATCTCGATCTCCTCGCCCTCTCCGGAGACTTCGCCGATCACGACGGTGCGGTGCTTGGACCGTTGATGGAGCATCTTGGAAAAGCAAACACCGCGCACGGGGTTTTCGCCGTGATGGGAAACCACGACGGCTGGTGCTCTGGTCCTCACCTCACGAGCCGGTCCTTTGAAAAAGCCGGCATCTCGTTTCTCATCAACCAACACAGCCAGCTCACAATCCGCGGCGAAACCCTCGCCATCGCGGGCACGGATTTCGTATGGCACGGCAAACCGGATCCGAAGAAAACCCTCGCCATCCGCGCGGACACACCCGTCATCGCTCTGGTCCACGAACCGGACTACTTCGATGAAATGACCCGCCACCGGGACATCATGTTGCAGCTCTCCGGCCACACCCACGGCGGCCAATGCCGCGTGCCCGGCATCGGTTATGCTCCGGCGAAAGTGCGTTTCGGGAAAAAATACATCGAAGGCGAATACGCCCGCGATACCTCGAAAATCTTCGTCACCCGCGGTGTGGGCACCACCGGCCTGCGCGTCCGCTTCGCCTGCCCGCCGGAACTGGCGGTGCTGACCTTGCGGAGTGGAAGTCTTGCGTGAAACCGGAAAATTCGCGGTTCCAAATCCGGGCCGGGCATGCATGCTCGGCCCGTCATGTTTTCGGAAAATCTGCTCACCAACCTCCAGTCCACTCTTGCGGAAATCGACACCGCTGGACTCTTCAAACGCGAGCGTCTCATCGACTCGCCACAGAACGCCACCGTCCGCCTCAAGGACGGCCGCACGGTCATCAACATGTGCGCGAACAACTACCTCGGCCTCGCCGACCATCCCGAAGTGCTCGCCGCCGCCCGTGAGGCGCTCGACCGCTGGGGCTTCGGCATGGCCTCCGTGCGCTTCATCTGCGGCACGCAGTCGCTGCACAAGCAGCTTGAGGAAAAAATCTCCGGATTCCTAGGCACCGAGGACACCATTCTCTATCCGTCGTGCTTCGACGCGAACGGCGGATTGTTCGAGGTTTTGTTAGGTGAGAACGACGCGGTCATTTCCGATTCGCTCAACCACGCCTCGATCATCGACGGCGTGCGCCTCTGCAAGGCGAAGCGCTTTCGTTACGAGAACAACAACATGGCCGATCTGGAAACAAAGCTCCAGGAAGCCGACGCCGCCGGCGCGAAAACCAAGCTCGTCACCACCGACGGCGTGTTTTCGATGGACGGCATCATCGCCCAACTCGACCAGGTCTATCAGCTCGCGGAAAAATACAACGCGGTGGTCCATTTCGACGATTGCCACTCGACCGGTTTCCTCGGCGCGCGCGGCCGCGGCACCCACGAGCATTGCGGTCTCTTCGGCAAGATCGATCTAACAACAGGAACCTTGGGCAAAGCCCTCGGCGGCGCTTCCGGAGGTTACACTTCCGGCAAGAAGGAAGTCATCGATCTGCTCCGCCAGCGTTCCCGCCCGTATCTGTTCTCCAACACTATCGCGCCACCCATCGTCGCGGCCTCGTTGAAGGTCTTCGAAATGTTGGAGGCCTCCACCGAACTCGCGGACCGCGTGAAGGAAAACACAACTTATTTCCGCAACGCCATGGCGCAGACCGGCTTCACCATCGCCGGCAAGGACCATCCGATTTCCCCGGTCATGCTCGGCGATGCCGCATTGTCCCAGAAGTTCTCCGAGAAACTCCTCGAACACGGCGTTTACGCGATGGGTTTCTTTTACCCGGTCGTCCCGCAAGGCAAAGCCCGCATCCGAACCCAGATCAGCGCCGCCCACACCCGCGAGCAACTCGACCAAGGCATCGACGCCTTCGTGAAGTCCGGCAAGGAACTGGGGGTGATTTGAAGAATCGCGCCGGGAATGGCTGCATTGACTTGCCCCAATCTGCGGGTGAAACTTGTCGGATGAATTACAGGATTCGCTTGATCGAAACCGATGAGGGCTGGGCGGTTTCCTGTCTGGATCTCCCGGGTTGTCATTCCCAAGGCTCCATCCGTGAGAAGGCTTTGCATGCGATCCGTGAAGCCATTTCCAACTGACTCGCAGTTGAAGCTGAGGAATCCGGAATCAAAAGCGCGGAAACCCTCGAAATCGCCGTCTGATGCCGAAACTTTCCGGGATCGGCCAGAAGGATGCCGTGCGTGTCTTCCAAAAGCTGGGGTTTCGGATCGCCCGTGAATCCGGCAAAATCGTGATGAGCAACGGCCAGATCCGCCTTTCCAAACCATGTCACAATCCTAGCAACGCCATCACGATGGGCGCGATCGCCAAGGATGCGGGACTCACTCCGGAGGAGTTTCGAAAGCTGCTGTGAGGAGCTCGTCTTATGGGCCAGGGGCGGTGCGGATGGGTTTGTCCGATCCCTCCGAATTCGGGTTTGGTCTCGATCCGGCCATTTCTCGGGCCTGTTCCAAGTCAAATCGTTCGGGATTCACTGATAGAAGCCACGTTTTGTAAACCAGCGACCAGGTTGTTTGATCCTTCGACGAATCAAGTTTCTCTCCCGGTTTGGTCAGCTCCTTCCCGAGGATCCAAGCTGAACGGTTGGTCTTGATTTCATAGACCGCTAGCAACCCGTCCAGAGTTTGCATGATTCCGATCACTGGTTTTTCCGAGCCGTCGCAGAATACAAGAATTGGCCCAGATTCCAATACCGCGCGATTCACTTTCGTGGGAATCGCTCTGGTGATGGAGCCGAAGATTTTCTCCACGACCTTGGCATCCTTCCATTCGCAAATGCGACGAAGTCGGCCAGACGAATCGTCACTGCAAACCGTGACAAGTTTCAGTTTCTCTGGTGGAGGCAGTTCCACGGCCGAAACCGTCTGAAACAGGAGAACGGAAGAGGTCATCACTTTGAGGCCCATGTTGGGATTTATCGCATTCTGTAAAAATGCAGGCAAGTTCGAAGCTGGAGACGGGTGGTCATTGTGATGGGTCGTTCGTTTCCTTGCATCGCTGGCCCCCTGTTCGAACTGGGTCCGCTTCATGGTGAGAAAAAGTAATGGCCGCGCAAATCCCCCGATTTTCTTGTTGCAAGCCAGTCTCAATTGCGGATCATTTCCTCGGATGCGTCACCTGCTTGCAGCGGATCTGGAGATCGACAGCGCCATGACCTTGAACCAGGTCGGGGTGGGCTGTGATGTGACGATCCGGGTTTTGAGCGGCCCGGGATGTGAGCGTTTGCGTGACCTCGGGTTTTGCGAACAGCTTCAGGTGAGGAAACTCTCGAACGGCCGCAACCTGATTTGCTCGGTCTGCGGTACCCGCATGGCGATCAGCCGCGAGTTGGCGGAGCAGGTTTTGGTGGAAGTTGCCTGATCCCGGATCATGCAGGACGGCCCATCGACCATCGCCTTGATCGGCAACCCGAATGCCGGGAAAACCACGCTTTTCAACGCGTTGACCGGTTCGAACCAAAAAGTCGGCAATTATTCCGGCGTCACGGTGGAACTCAAATCCGGCGAGTGTTTTACGCCTCACGGCAAAAAGCTCCGCGTGCTCGACCTGCCCGGTTGTT
>DAISZP010000240.1:0-8501 GCA_036824745.1 Luteolibacter sp. | reverse complement strand
GCGCGGCTGCACGAGGCTGTGAAACAAGGCGGTGTAGAGCTTGCGGCCTTCCGCATTGCCGATGCCGGGCGCACCGAGCACGGAGATGGCGTCCGTCCACCGGGTCTTCGCCGCGGCCTCCAATCCCGTTAGATCCCACGTGGGGATCTCGCGTTCAAGATGCGCCCGCGCCTGTTCCACCGAGACAAAGGAAACCGCGAGCTTGAGATGCACGGTGTGCGCGGTGCTGGTGTCGAACTTCATCCATCCGCCAAGCTTCTGGCGGGTGGCGGTGGTGGCTGTGAGGGTGCCGTCACTCGCGGTGGATCCGATCCAGGTGCCGCCTGATAGAGGAAGCGTGTCGGTCTTCGCATAAAAGAAAACCTGATAGGGTGCGGGATTCCAGTTTCCATCGAAGGTTCCTCCGCCGCTGATGGTTCCCGTGGCGGGGTCGATGGTGACCGAACCGCTCGTCATGCCATCGGACCTACCGAGCTTGCGGGCGACATCGAAGCAGATCCGCGCGTCGGCTGATGAAGGAAACTCGAATCGATAGATCGCGCTGTTCGCCGCAGGGACGACGGTGCAGAAGGTGTTCCAGGTATTGAGCTTCGCCCGGTAGGAATACGGACGCGCGGTGACGTTCGAGATGGGAGACGCGTGCGAAGTTTCCGTGATGCCCGCGCCGAGCCGGGGTGAGACGAGGAAGTTTCCGTAGGACGGAGTGCTCGGGCCGGCTCCCTGCGCGTGGAGTTGGGCGAAACCCACCACGTTGCTGCCCGCCTTGTATCCGGATGGAGCGACGGCCAATGTGTTGGGACTTGGATAGATGGACGACTGCGGCAGGCAGGCCCCGGGCACGCAGTATCCGGTGTCCTCCGCGCCGATGAGCGGATCGATGAGATCGATGGCCGCCAGATCGCCGTCGGGCGGGATGGTGTTGAGGGTTTCTCCGGGATTCTGATAGAGACACGCGGCCTCGGCCGCGGTGAGCGGGCCTTCGTAGATCTGCACGTCGTCCACATCGGCGTTCAAATCGTCCAGGATGCTTCCTGCACGGATGAAGGCACCCACGGCGAAGTAGCGGATGGGATTGGTGGTGATGGAAACGGGGGTGGTGTTTTCGCCGCGTAACACACCGTCCACATAGACCGTGCGTTTGTCCGCCTCATACACGGCGACTACGTGACGCCACGAGCCGTTGCAAATGTCGAAGCCGGTATTGATCTCGCCCGCGTTGCTGCCGCTGCCGCCGTTGCGCGCGCGGACCCTCAAGGCGCGTCCGCCGGAGCTCTCGCGGGTGATGATTTCAAAGCCGGTGTTGAAGGTGGACGAACTGGTGGAGTTGGTGGTCATGCCGATGACCGCATGCGTGTTCGCGGACGCCTGCGCGGCGGTCTGCCGCACCCAGAAGGTGACGCTGAAGGGACGGAAGGTGCCGTAGTCGCCCAGGACCGAGAGCGCGCTGCCATCGTCGAGGCTTGCTAACAGATAGTCGTCCGATCCGCCGAGCCTGACAAAACCCTCCGCGGCTCCTCCCGCGGGATCGAAAGTGACGGAGTTCCCCATCGCCGTGAGGTCGGCGGTGCCCATGGCATCGGAAGCGGCCCCGTCCAGCGGGTAATGATGGCGCAGGATCGCAGCATGGCTTGTGGCGAGAGCGAGGATCGAAAGCGCGGCGGAACGGGCGGCAAACATGTGGGCGGGATGAAATCAGGGATCCGACGTTTCCACCAAGACGGGGAAATGATCGGAAGGCAGACGGGCCTCGGATTCGCGGAACCTGACCTCTTTCGGAAAGTTTCCGGACTCGGAATCCTGCGGGTTGGATTTGGTCACGCGGTAAGAGTCCGTTAGAACGCCGAAGCGACGGACGCGCGTGCCGGGGCTGGTGAGGATGTGATCGATGCGGCTCTCGGTTTTGGAATCCGGATCGAACCGGTTGGCGGTGCCGTTGAGCAGGTAGCGGACTTCGGCTTTCTCCGCGGCATCCTCAAGGGCCCCCGTGCTTGTTAGAAGCCGGAAGGCCTCGCTGTCCTGGTCCGTGTTGAAGTCCCCGACGAGGAAGACCGGATCCGCTCCTGCGAGCGTGGCGGATTTTTCAAGAAGCAGCTTCATGCTTTCCATGCGCGCGAGCTTGCCGCGGTGGTCGAGGTGCACGGTCATGAAACAGAACGGCTTGCCATCCGGAATCCGCCGCATCTTCGCCCATGAGCAGATGCGCGGCAGATCCGCATCCCAGCCCCTGCCGGGACGGTCGGGCGTTTCGGAGAGCCAGAACATGCCGCTTTCCCGGACTTCGTAGCGGTCTTTCCGATAGAAGATCCCGGCGTGTTCGCCTTCGAGTTTTCCATCGTTGCGCCCGAAGGAGACGCAGTCGTATTCCGGCAGCAGTTTGCGGAGATCCTCCATCTGGTGTTGGAAGCCCTCCTGGGTGCCGAGCACGTCGAACTCATGGAAGCGGATCAACGAGGCGATGACGGGAGCGCGCCGCAGCCACTGGTTTCCATTCTCCACATCGCCGGGATTGTCATAGCGGATGTTGTAGGTTCCCACCTTCATGGCGGAAAGCGCCGGTGAGAGGATGAGCCAGACGAGCAGGAGTCCCGATAGTTGAAGATTCATGTCGGAGAAAACGATCCGCCGCCCGGAAATCTAACCCAAAAGAAATCCGGACGGCGGTGTGCTTCGGTCACTTGGTGACCTGCAGGCGGCCGAAGAGCTTGCCGGTGGGAGCGAGGGCGCGTGGGATCTGGACGGTGATGGTGTCCGGATTGTCCGCGTTTTCGGAAACGGTGACGATGACCCCGTTTCCATCCGGAGCGGCGGTGGTGGCGCCGATGGGCACGCTGGTCCAACCCGAGAGATCGGAACCGTATTGGAGGAACTGGGAGGTCACATCCGCTTCGGCGTCGTCACGGCGGCTGAAGGTGAGCGTGAGATAGGTGGCATCGAGCGATCGAACCGGCAGGATCGACGGATCCGAGGCGAGCGGGTTTCCATTCAGATAGAACTCCAGCAGGTTGTCGGTGCCGTCGTTGTCCGCGTCATCCGTGAGGCCGTTGTTGGCACCGGTGAGACCCGCGTCCGTAGCCCATGAGTCATAACCGCCGACGATGACGATGCTGCCGGTTCCGGCGAAATAGGAGCCGTAGGTGCCGTGCGTCGAGTTGTAGGTCCCCGGAGGCACGGTGACGCCGCCAAGGATGAGTTCGGCGACGGTGTCTTCCGCGGTGCCGGTGTTCAGTGCGATCTGCGCGCCGCTGGCGATGGAAACCGTCGATCCATCGGCGAGGAAGGCGGAGCTGATGGCAAGCACGCCGGCGTTGACGGTGGTGTTTCCGGTGTAGCTGTTGGCTCCCGTGAGGGTGAGGGTTCCCGCGCCGGTTTTCACCAGCGAGAGGGTCGCCGTATCCCCGTCCCGGATGACACCGGAGTATGAGGTGGAGCTGCCATCACCGACGGTGAGCGTCACCGGCGAGCCGGAACTGTAGTTTCCAATGGCGCCACCGGTGCCACTGAGGCTGGCGAAGGTGAAGCTGCTGCCGTTGAGCTTGAGGATGGCTCCCGCCACTTCGAGCGGACCGGAGCTGAAGGCATTGGCGTTGCCAGCGATAACGGACGCGTTCGGGCGGCCGTTGATGCGGGTGGAGCCGTAGGTGTTAGGTGTGGCGGGCGCGATGGTGAGCGTTCCGGAATCTCCGTTGGGGTCACCCGCGTAGAACTCGCATTGGTAGGCTCCGGTGATGGAACCGGTGATGGTGAAGTTCGAGGTGCGCTGGGCCATGATGCCGGAGTTGGCGGTGAGCGTCACCGAGCCCGACCAGATGGCGCTTGGAGCACCTGCGGCGGCCAGGCGCAGGGCACCTGGATAACCGGCTTCCCCCCAACCTGTGCCGGCGATTTCGATGGGAACATTGTATGGATCGACGCTGCCGAAGCACAGGAGTTGGCCTCCCGAATTCACCTCCACCTTGGTGGCACCACCGAGCGCGGTGTTTCCGGAGTCACATCCGGCGCGGCCTTTTTCGAGATGCAGGGTGCCGGTGAACGATGGGGAAAGCGATAGCGTGCCCCAGTTCGCGGTGGCGTTCACGGGTTGCACGCAACTCAGTTTCAAGGTGCCGGATCCGGTGATTTTGGACCAGACCGGCGTGGCGGCGGTGGCGTTGTTGAAACGCAGCGTGGTGCCGGCGGCGAGGTCATAGGAACAGAAATCTCCGACCACTCCGTTGATCGATCCGTTGCCGAGTTCGACCACGCCTTCGTTGATGTCGATGACACCAAAGTAGGTGTTCGCGGCACCTGATAGAACAAGGGTGCCGGGGCCGGCTTTGGTGATGTTGGTGGAGAACGCGGATCCTGACAGGCCGCCGGAAAGGACGGTGCTGACCAGCGAGTTGACCACGACGTTCACATCATTGATCACGAGCGGGCTGGCGAGCGATCCATCCGTGACGCCATCTCCGATCTGGAGCGTGCCACCGTCCAGCGTCGTCGCGCCGGTGTAGGTGTTGGTGTTGGCGATGGTGAGCGTGCCGCTTCCGCCCTTGGTGAGGCTGGTGGAACCGGTAATACCATGGGTGCCGGTGAGCGTGTACGCCCCGCTGCTGTTGAAGGTGACGTTGGCCGGATTCACATTCGCGCCGAGCGTGACCGTGGAGCTGCCGGTGAGCGTGTCATCGAAGCGGACGTTGTCGTTTTCGAGATACTTGTCGGGCGATCCTGATAGAGACCAGTTGGTGGTGGAGTTGATGTCCCAGGTGGTGCCGTTGTTGCCCCGCCAGACGAGCGGGTTGATGGCGCTGACGTTGAGGGCGACCGAACTGCTGATGGTGTCGTCGTAGAGGTTTGCAACCACGCCACGAGGCAGGGGAGCGAGTTGGAACGCGCCGAGTCCGTCACCACCGATCGCGCCACCGGTTGGATAGCCGATGAGCGGATAGGTTCCGACCGCGAGGGTGCCGGGCAGGCCGATGGTCACGGTGCCGGTGGGAACCAGGCTGGCGGAAGTGGTGATCGCAGGACCGAAGTACGTCAGTGGGTCAAGGTTGAGGATGGAAACCGTGGAGCCGTTAGACAGATTCAGATCCGTGGCGGACCAATAGTTCGAAGGACTACCGCTCACGGCGAGCGTGGCGCCTGATGCGACGTTGCATGCCGCGGCGACGGAGCCCCCGGTGATCACTTGAAGCGTGCCGCTGTTGACGTTGGTGGCTCCGCTGTAGGTGTTGGTTCCGGCAAGGGTGAGGGTTCCGGCTCCGGTCTTGGTCAGGGCTCCGCTGCCGTTGAGCGGGTTCTGGATGCCGACGTTGAAACCGTTGGTGTTGAAGGTGAGCCCGCCCGACTGGAGGTTCACGTAAACGCGGCCGGGATTGAAGGTGCCGAGTTTGAAGAAGTCCGACTGATCCGCGAGCGCCTTGATGGTGCCGCCGTTGGCGTTGATGAGGTTCTTCGTGGCGTCCGAGTTGTCCGAGCCCTTGACGATGTATTGGGTGGAGAGCGTGCCGCCGTTGAGGTTGAGCGTGCTGGTGATGCCGGAGGTGGTGGCGTTGTCGTCGCGGCCAATGGTGATGAATTCGTTCACGTTCAACGCGGATGTTCCGCTCAGGGTGACGGTTTCCGTGGCGGTGGCGCTGCCGATGTGGCCGATGGTGAACTGCTTGAGCGTGAGCGCGGCGCTGTCGCTGAGGCTGATGGTGGTGCTGCCGTTGTTGCCGGTTCCGCCGAAGTCGCCTGTCTTCCATTTGGTGGTGGCGGCGTTGAGCGCGCTGGTGCCGGAGAGGGAAACGGTGGCGTTGCCGTTGTTCCCACCGCCGATAATGTCGGTAGCGGCATTGGTAACTACAAGGGAACCGCCGGTCATGGCGAGGGTGCCCTTGCTGCCTCCCGTTCCAATGTTGAGATTGCCTGTGATGTTGCATGTTCCAGCGCTCATCTCGATGGTCCCCGGCTCCGCGTAGCCCACCCTCACGTTGGTGCCGCCCGTAATATTGAGGATGCCGCCACTGACGGAGATCTTGCTATGGATGGCCCCGGTGGCAGTGGTGCCGTTCTCGCCCGAATAGCCGTAACCGATCCGGACTTCGTTGTATTTGTCAAAAGTGGCCGTCCCGCCCTCCACCGTGATAACCGAGTTACGGGATATCAGGAGATCCGACGTGCTGGTGGCGTGAGTACGGGTGAACGTGGCGCTGCCTCCGGTAATGGTGAACGAGTCACCCGTCACGCCCTCCGCCACCACGTTTTCCCCACCTTTGCCCAACCATACGCTGCGCAGTCTCCGGTCGGCGGTATTTCCAGCATTGTAAGTGGCCGACGAGGACACATTCATCGTGCCGTCGGACAGGGTGTACGAGCTGCCCAGGCAGCTTCCTCCGTCCGAGAAGAAAAAACCACGGCTATGAGTGGAGGTGAGCGTGCCGCCGCTGTGGGTGAAGGCTCCGGTGGTGCCGCTGTTAGCTGCGTTGGCGACGATGAAATACTCGCCGCTGTGGTTGAGCTGTCCGCTGCCTGTCAAGGTGAAGGAGCCGTTGTTGAGGAATCGCGCGGAACCGGTGTTGAGGTTGACGATACCGGTGCCGCCGATGGTGGTGGATCCCAGACCGCGGCGGTCCCAGTTTCCGGAGGGGATGTTGGTGGGATTCGGAGAGCTTACGTCGATGAGGACGTTGTCCGCGAATCCGGGTGCGGTTCCGGCGGGCGAACCGCCGACGTTCCAGTTCGCGGCGAGGGTGGAAACATTGCTGGTGGTGCCGGTCCATGTGTAGTCGGCGGCACTCACGGATGATGTGGCGGCGATCGCGAGCCACGCGGCCTGTGGAACAAAGAGTCGGCGGAACTTGAGTTTCATGATGTGGTCTTGGGTTTGTTGCGTTGGATTTTGGGGGAAACCGGGGAATGCGGAAGGATGGCTGGGCGAGGGCATAGCACGGCCCGGCTTTTGGAAGGCCGGTGTTCTGCGGTATCGCCGAGCGGGTTATTCGAAATCGAAGCGAAACGGTGATCCGTTCAGCTCAAGACGACCGGATCGGAATGGAGGTTTAGTTTCGGTGAAAAAATTTCCCCCGAAACGTGGCGAGCCTCAGTGCGGGTTCACCGGCGGGCCCGGCAACACCGCGGCCTCGATCTTCGAGAAGGCGAGGTCACCGCCGTCCCAGTTTCCTAACAGAATTCCAGAGGCGGGTGGCGGAGATGAAACGCGGAGTTCCGCGATGATCGGAGCCTGGGCGGTGGAGCCATCGTGCAGGGTGACGAGGCCATCCAACCCGTAGCACATGGTGAGTGAATGCGTCCAAAGCGAGCAGACCGGAGTGAGCGCGGACGCCGCCTTTGTTTTCTCATCGACCAACTGCCAGCGGTGGCCGTTGGACGCGCGCGCGCTGATGCTCACGACCTGCGTGCCGGAAGCGTCCACAAGCGAGATGTATTCGACGCCGCCCTGGCGTTTCAACTTGTCATGAATCCACTCGGGAGGCAGCAGATCGAACGAGAAGATATACACCGTGCGAGGGCTGTCGCATTCGTGGTTGGAGAGCTTCGCGACGAGCTTGCGCGCGCCGCTGGAGGTATCGAGGCGCTGGTTCTTGACGAGGGTGGGATTGGTTTCCGAAAGGATCTGCCACGGCTGGCCGACCCGCGGGATGTGATCGGAGAGTTTGGTCTCCGCGCTGGTGTTGAAGTCATCGCGGAACAGGACCACCTGCTGGGGCAGTCCGGAGCGGAAGGGATGATTGGCGAGCCTCACCGGCTGGGCCTTGCCATCGGGCTCGAGTTTGACCGCCTCGCCGCTTTTCAGATAGATGGGCTCGTGGCCACCGCGGCGGCGGATTTCCAGAAACCCGGATTCGGCCTGGACAATGGTAATGCCGTCCACCTGGACGTCCGCGGTGAAGCGGCTGTCGATCTCACGGAGGACACCTCCGGGCACCTGGACCTCGAAGGCGCCTTGTGACGAGCCGATGGAAAACGAAGCCATGCCCTCTAACAACCTCACGCCGCTCGCGGACCTGACCAGCTCGATCGCCGCCGGACCCTCGACGGTGGCGTTTGCGGAGGCGCTGAACCGGATGTCCGCGCTGCCGCGTTCGAGGCGCAGCAGTTCTCCCTCGTTCCACTGCGCGGCATCCTGGCGCTGGGCGATGGTGATGCGGCTGTCCGTGCTGCCGGTGATGACCGGTCCGGTGTGGACGGATGTGGCGGACCGGTCGCGCAGGATCATGAAACCCGCGAACAAGGAAAAGGCGACCACGGCCGCGATGGCGAGATGGCGCATGCCGAAGTCCCGTTTCCCACGGCCGCTCACGATGCCGCCCGCGAGCGTGTCCATCATCGTGATGTTTTCCGGCCTCGATTCGGAGCGCTCGTCTAACAAACGATCCACCATGAGCAGTTCGTAACACAACCGCCGCGCTTCGGGATCGTCGGCGAGCACGCGCTGCACCGCTTCCGCCTCGGGTCCTTCGAGTTCGCCGTCGAGCCAGCGGTTCAGCATGCGTTCAAAATGGGGATTCATGGGAGAG
>DAISZP010000239.1:0-8559 GCA_036824745.1 Luteolibacter sp. | reverse complement strand
GCAGGACAAACAGCACATTCACCCCCACATGCCACCAGGCGCCGTGAAGCAGGCCGTAGCTCGCGATCTGCCAGACCTCGCCTGATAGAAAACCCTCACGGCTCAAGCCCAGACTCTCAAACCAGAACCGGACGCCTTCCGGACCACCCGCGATCCAGACCGCCGCATGCAGCAGAAGCACCACCGCCGCCCAGCACCAGACGGCGCGGGCCCGCAGCGTCTGCTCCAGCAGCCTGCGAAACCCGGATAACATCGCATCCGGAGCCAGCATGAGGGTTTCGGGTTCGGGTTGGGGGGAGGAAAATTGAACAATCCTGACAAATCAATCGATGGCCCTGGAGCGCGGTTCGCGGCGCACGGTGTCCTCGCCGCCGGAGCAGGTCACGAAAGGACCACCTTCCAATGGGGCCACCCCGGTGAAGGCGACGTCCGGCATGTCAGAAGGCCGTCCCGCCAGCGGGAAATCCTTGCGCAACGGGTAAAACGGATAGCCCTCCCACATCAGGATGCGCTTGAGATTGGGATGTCCCTCGAAGGGTATGCCCATCATGTCGTAAACCTCGCGTTCATGCCAATCCGCCCCGGCCCAGAGGTCGGTCGCGGTCGGCACCTTTTCGTCCTCCGCCACCGCGGCTTTCACGCGCAGGTGCTTGGAGTCGTCGAGCGAACAGATTTCATAAACCACCTCGAACCGCGGATCGTCACCGAAGTGATCAACGCTGGAGATATCGACCACCATTTCGTAGCCGAGATCATTCCGGCACTTCGCCAGCACATCGTGCAGCGAGCCAAGTTCGGCATAAACGGTCTGTTCACCGCGGAACTCCACGGTTTTCAGAATCTTGGCCCCGAACACTTCGCGGAGCTTGGTCACATCATCGGCTGCGGACATGGGGAAAAATCAGGAAATTTGGTCGATGAATTCTTTCTTCTGATCCATCGTGGAGTGTTCGCCCTCGATCTTTTTCTGGAGCTTCATCAGCCCTTCGATCAAGGCCTCCGGGCGCGGCGGGCAGCCGGAAATGTAAACGTCCACCGGGATCAGTTTGTCGATGCCTTGAAGCACGGCGTAGCTGCGGAACATGCCGCCGGAAGACGCGCAGGCCCCCATCGCCACACACCATTTCGGCTCCGGCATCTGGTCCCAGATCCGTTTCACGGCCAGCGCCATCTTGTAAGTCACCGTTCCGGAAACGATCAGCACGTCGCTCTGCCGCGGCGAGAAACGCATCACCTCCATGCCGAAGCGGGAAATGTCGAAACGGCTCGACGCGGTGGCCATCAGCTCGATCGCGCAGCAGGCCAGGCCCATCGGCATCGGCCACAGCGAGTTCTTGCGCATCCAGTTGATCGCCGCGTCCACGCGGGTGAAGATGAGGTTGCCCTCGATCTTCGAATCGTAGGACGTATGCAGGGTGTTGGTGGAAGGACTGACCATGAGAATTGGGCTGCGGAGGGACTCTCACCCGCCCGCAAGCACCTCTCAAGCCGATTTCTGAAAAAAACCGGGCCTTTCCTGCTCGTTTGAACTCATTTGAACGAAGTTCCCCCCGATTGGGGCGCGGATTTGCTGAAACACGGAGTTTCTTCGTAGTGGTATCCGTTTCATCCATCATGCGCCACGCCGCCCTCCTCGCCCTGCTGTCCCCCACCCTCGCCGCGGCTCCGTTCAAGATCGAGGTCGTGGACAAGGAAAACGGCTGGCCTGTGCCACTCGTCGAACTCGGCACAACCAATGACGCCAGATTCGTCACCGACAACGCGGGCGTCGTCGCCTTCGACCTCCCGGAATACATGAAACGGGAAACCTGGATCTCCGTGTTTTCACACGGCTACGAACTGAAGGCCGATGGTTTCGGAAACCGCGGCGTCCGCATGACACCGAAGCCCGGCGGCAAGGCCCGCATCGAGATCGAGCGCAAGCAGATCGCCAAACGCCTCGGCCGCCTCACCGGCGCTGGGATTTTCGCCGAGAGCCAGAAACTCGGCGAGTTTTCAAACTGGAAGGAGTCCGGCGTCTGCGGATCGGACACGGTGCAAACCGCCACCCACAATGGCAAACTCTGCTGGCTTTGGGGCGACACCAACCTGCCCCACTATCCGTTAGGGATCTTCAACACGCCCGTCGCCACTTCGTCGCTCAAGCCGCTCGCCTCCCTCAAACCACCGACCGGCATCGTGTATGACTACGTGAAAGACGAAAAAGGCATCCCGCGCGGCACCATCACCATTCCCGGGCATGGACCGGTGTGGCTCTCGGCATTCGTTTCACTGCCTGATAGAAACGGATCCGAACACCTCGTCGCCACCTATGCCAAGATCCCGGAAACCCTCAAGGCTGGTGAAATCGGTCTGACGGAGTGGAACGATCAAATGTCGCGCTTCGATCCGGTGATGATGATCTGGAAAAAATCCACCGCCGAACCGGAACCACCGAAACTTTTCCCTGACGGCCATCCTGTGATCGCGAAGGACGCGCAGGGCAAATCCTGGCTCTATCTCAACGGCCCGCCGGATTTCAAATGCCCGGCCACTTACGAGGCGTGGAAAGACCGCTCACAATGGCAGCCGGTGCATCGTCCGAAGACTTTCAAGACCGCCGACGGAGGAAACATCGAAGTCGCCTCCGCATCGATCGCGTGGAGCGACTTCCGCAAGCGCTGGGTCATGATTCTCCAACAGAAATTCGGAAAACCCTCGGTCTTCGGCGAGGTCTGGTATCTCGAAGGAAAATCCCCCGAAGGGCCGTGGGGACCGGCGGTCAAGGTGGCCACGCACCAGAACTACACGTTCTACAACGTGCAGATCGACTGGCAGCTCACCGATCCATCCGAGCCGGTGCTCGTGTTCGAGGGCACCTACACCACCACCTTCACCGACAACAAGATCAAGACCCCGCGCTACGACTACAACCAGGTGCTCTATCGGCTCGACCTGAACGACCCCGCGCTGAAGCCCGCTCAAGGAGATTTCTGAACCATGAACCGAATCCTGTTCACCGCCCTAACAACCATTCTTGCCACAGGCATCCATGCCGCCGATCTCTCGTTCCAATCCGGAATCTCCAACGGAATGGTCCTCCAGCGGGGAAAACCCGTCCCGCTGAGCGGCAGTGGAACGCCGGACGCTGCGGTCTCCATAAGTTTCGCCTCCCAAACGGCCACAGCAAAGGCGGATTCCAGCGGAAGCTGGTCAGTCACCCTGCCCGCCATGGATGCGGGTGGACCATTTACACTCACGGCATCCTCCGGCGAACAAACCGCAACGGTTAACGACGTTCTGCTCGGCGATGTCTGGGTTTGCTCCGGCCAGTCGAACATGCAGATGGGCCTGGCCGAAGCTATCGGTGGTGAAAACACCATCGCAGAACTATCCCGTCTGAAAACGATTCGTTTCCTCGAAGTCCCGAGAGGCGGCGCGGATTCGCCAACTCATGAAATCAAAGCGGAATGGAAACACGGCAGCCCGGAAACGCTCGCGAAATTCTCCGCCGTCGGTGGATTTTTCGCCGCGCACCTCCACCTCGAAGCGTCGCTAACAAACGTTCCGTTAGGCATCATCAACAGCTCCTTCGGCGGCACTAGCATTGAAGCATGGTCTCCCGCTGATAGCCTGAATGGCATTCCGAAGGACCAACTCTGCGGATCCATGTTCGGCATCCCGCCGGGGGCCTTGTTCAACCACATGATCCATCCACTTTTCTTCCGCCCGGTCAAAGGTGTGCTGTGGTATCAGGGCGAGGCGAACGCCGGACAGCCCGCGCTCTACGTCAGACTGCTCCGCAACCTGATGGATCAATGGCGCAAGGGCTGGAATCAACCCGACCTGCCATTTCTCATCGTGCAGCTCCCCGCCTTCGATGGAAAAATGGGAGGGCTCGACTTCGGCTGGCTGCGCGAGGCGGAAATCCAAGCATGCACGGGGTTTCCAAACGCATGGTCCGCCGTGACCTACGACACCACGGACGGGCTCGATCTTCATCCTAAGGAGAAGGAAGAGATCGGCAGAAGGCTCTCCCTCATCGCCAAACGCGAAGTTTACGGGCTCCAAGTGAACGCCCAAGGCCCGCGCATGGAAGACGTGGAAATCTCGGGCAAACAAATGACAGTCACTTTTGATCGGGAAATCAAAACCCGGAATGGCAGGATGGCCCGTGGTTTCGCCATCGCTGGAGATGACGGCGACTATCGATTCGCCACCGCATCCATCAGCGGAAAACAAGTCACCCTCGAAGCCGAGGGCGTCGCCAATCCCAAGACCGTCCGCTACGCGTGGGGTGGTCTGACCGACGCCGATCTAACCGGAGCCGACAACCTGCCCGCCTTCCCCTTCCGGACGGACACACTCCCTCCGGAATCCGTCGTGTTCCAGCCGATGCCCGCGTTCCAAAAGATCGAAACACCGGTCTATCAGCTCGAAACCGGCAGCACCGGACGCATCGCCAGCCTCGTCGTCCGCGGCAAACAATTCCTCTCCAACGAACCGAACGGCGGAGCCGCCGTCCCCGGCGGTTGGGGTTACCGGAACCTCGCGCTCACGAATGTGCTCGGCCCGCGGCGGCTCGTCTTGTCCGACAACGCCGTGTCACTGGAGGTCGCATGCCTACCAAGTGGGATGAGCTGGACACTGAGCAGTCGAAACTCCGATCCGGTAGACCTTCACATCCTGCTGTCCAGCGAAGTCCGGATTCAATCCGATGGCGATGCCGTCACGCTCGCCCGCGATGACGCGCGCATCCAAGTCCGAGGCATCGAACGCGTGGAAGGCCACAGGTTGATTGCCAAGGCAGCGCCGAACACATCGACCGAACTCCGCTTCATGATCGAAAAGCCCTGATCCCCCGACTCCAAAAGCAACATGACATCCCACTTCATTTCCCGCATCGCCTCCTGTCTTCTGGCCTCGCTGACCACCATGACAATGGCAGCGCCCGCCGATTCCTATCAGAACCCGGTGATCGCCGCCGATTTTGCGGACCCCAGCATCATCCGCGTGGGAGAGACGTTTTACGCAACCGGCACCTCCTCCGAATGGGCACCGCACTATCCGATCTACTCATCGAAGGACCTGGTGAATTGGAAACAGATCGGCCACGTCTTCGACAAGACACCGGAATGGGCCTCTTCGAGTTTCTGGGCTCCCGAACTCTATCACCACAAAGGCACCTTTTACGTTTACTACACCGCCCGCAGGAAATCGGACAATGTCTCGGTGATCGGTGTCGCCACCACGAATGATCCGGGCAAGGGCTTCACCGACCACGGCATCATCCGCGAGTGGGGAAAGGAAGCCATCGACGGCTTCGTGTTTGAGGACAAGGACGGCAAACTCTACTTCTCTTGGAAAGCCTACGGTCTCAACAAGGACCGGCCGATCGAGCTGATGGCCTGCGAGATGACGGATGACCTCCTTGGTTTCAAAGGCGAACCCTTCGAGCTCAGACTGGCGGGTGGAAAACCGATCTCCGCCGAAGGCCAGGTCATGACCCGGCGCGGAGATTGGTATTACCTCTTCTATTCCACCAAGGGTTGCTGCGGTCCCGGCTGCGACTATCAGCTCGAGGTCTCCCGCGCCAAAGACCTGCGCGGCCCATGGGAGTCCTCGCCATTGGGACCACTCCTCACAGGCGGCGGCGCATGGAAATGCCCGGGACACGGCACTTTGGTTTCCCTTGCGGACGGACGCGACTATTTCCTCTATCACGCCTACCCCGCCAAGGGCGACGTGTTCCTCGGCCGCGTGGGCCTGCTTGATGAACTGCATTGGCCCGAGGACGGATGGCCGGCTTTTGCCTGCGGCACCCACCCGAGCGAATCAGCGCCCCTGCCATTTCCGGAAAATACGGCGAAGGAAACTCCCCAGGACTTCGTGGACGGATTTGACACACCCAAACTCTCACTCGACTGGCAGTGGGATCTCCTTCACACACCTGAAATCGCGGTCGCGGATGGAACGCTCCGCCTCAAGATTCCGGACACCAACTCCGACAAAAATGGTCGGGCGTTTTGCGGAGTCCGTGTGGGGAAATGTGACTACACCTTTACCGCCACGATTCATCCTAACGGTTCTGCAAACGAAGGCATCGGTCTCTATGGCGACGAGAAAAACCTCCTTGGTCTGAGCATCAAATCGGAATCCCTGCGCCTGTGGAAATCCGAGAAGGGAGACATCCGGAACCTTGATGAAATCAAACTTCCCGGCGGCGGCCCCATTCAACTTCGCATGACGGTCCGCGACGGACGCATGTTCCGCTTTCACGCAAGCAAGGACGGCAAAGAATGGCAGCCGGTCGGAGACCGGGAAATCGACGGCTCGTTCCTGCCGCCATGGGACCGGGCGCCGCGTGTCGGCGTGATGGTTTCCGGAAAGCCCGGCGATGTTGGAAGCTTCGACAAGGTCGAACTCCGATACGATCAACCTTGAGAAAATGGCAAGATTTTCGGATATGAGTTTGACGGATCCAGATGATTCAACAAGAATCAGGAAAACATTCACGGAATCCTTTCCTAACTCCATCCGGCAATGAACCGCACCCTGTCCGCCATTCTGCTAGCCACGTCCCTCTCGTCCGCGATCCACGCCGCCACTTTCGGCAACTTCACCTACACCGACAATGGGGGCACGATCACCATCGACGATTTCAACCGCATGACCAAGGGCGACATCGTCGTGCCTGCCACCATCAATGGCAAGCCGGTGACGGAAATCGGGCCATCCGCCTTCTTTGCTTGTCGGCGGATCACATCCATCACGCTCCCAGAATTTGTCACAAGAATTGGCAAAGCGGCGTTTAGTGTCTGCGACAAGATGCAGTCGGTTAACATTCCAGCCGGAGTCACCGCCATTGAAGATGAAACCTTTTACAGTTGCCGCGCACTGGAACAGTTGGACCTCCCTGCCGGCATCACACACATTGGTCAAAGTGCATTCCTTTCCTGCTCCGGGTTGAAATCCTTTGTTCTCCCCCCCTTGGTCACGACCTTCAGTCAGAGCATGCTCGGATCATGCACAAGTTTGACAAACATCACCATACCACCACGCGTCACCCGCATCGAGGATGGCGCACTGGCCGGAACCGGAGTGAAGTTCTTGATCATTCCCGAAACCGTCCAACATCTGGGAAGTCGTCAGTTCTACGGTTCACACTCTCTCAAGCAGGTTGAGATCCGGTGCCAGACTCGCGAAATTGGAGAAAATATGTTCGCTTACTGCGAATCCTTGGAAAACGTAGAATTGCCGAAGAGTGTCCGAGTTATTGGCGAGACGGCGTTCTGGAACTGCTCCCACCTGACCACCGTGAGGATACCCAAGGCCGTCGTTCGGATTGAGAAAAAAGCGTTTCTCGGCTGCCAGCGTCTGGAAGGAGCCCGTTTCGAAGGTGACGCGCCGGAGATGGGCGAGAGGGTGTTCAAGGACACCGCTTCCAATTTCAAAATTTTCATCGAGGAGAACCGCAAAGGCTTCACGTTTCCACGCTGGCTTGGATACCGTTTGTCGAAGCCGCGTGCTGAGATCCTCATACAGAATTCCGCCGCGGATTCATTGGTGAACGGCAATGTCAGCCCCATGCGGTTCGCTTCGGTCATCGTCGGCAAGAAGAGCCGCGCGCAGTCATTCGTCATCACCAACGTGGGGAACCGGCCCATCACCGGCATCGGAACCTCGTTCAAAGGCGAAGGTTTCCTAGAATACGTCATCGTGAAAGCGCCTGTCACGACGCTCGAACCCGGTGAGAGCACGGTCATCAAGGTCGTGTTCGAACCGCTGGCACGCGGTAAACGAACGGTTTCCCTGCAGGTTTCCAGCTCGGATGCCGACGAGTCCTCGTTCGCGATTCCCCTGACGGGAATCGGCATCGAGGAATTGTGATTCGCTGAAGTCCGGCTTGCGCTGACTGGGCAAGCGGCTGAGTCTGCGGCGTGTCCCGCAAGGACGAACCGTCACACGGCTGGCTGCGCCGCGCCGCCAACCATCCGGATTTCACCCCACGCCTGGCCTGTTTGGCCGATGGCGAGGGCGAACTCGTGCTCGATCACTCGGCCGAGGCGTCCCACGCGTTTCTAGCAGCCCTAGTCTGCGAAGCGGCGCGGGAGCAGAAAAAACCGCGCGTCTGGCTGGTGTGCGACCTGCCCCGACATCGCGAGCGGCTCGCCGCGGAGATGGAACTCTGGGGCGTGAACGCGCTGGTGCTGCCCGATCCGCCGACAGAAACCGGCGAGGGCACCATCGCCGATCCGGAGTCCGCCGCGGAGTGGTTTTCCGTTCTGGAAATCCTCGCAAGATCGGAGAGTTGCGCCGTTCTTTGCGGCAGCGACGCGTTTTCCGGAAACGCCCCCTCGCCCGCCGCGCTGCGAGCATCACGGACGGTGTTGAAACCCGGCGTTTCGCTCGATCCGGAGCAACTCGCGAAGTCGCTCACGGATCACGGCTACGAACGCGTTCCCACCGTCGCGGCACGCGGGCAGTTCGCGGTGCGCGGCGGCATCCTCGATCTCTTCGCATGGCAGGCCGCGCGGCCGCTGCGGCTGGAGTTTTTCGATACCGATCTGGAGTCGGTCC